>NZ_JBHWGV010000061.1:21610-35054 GCF_042732955.1 Kitasatospora sp. NPDC059747
CGCCCGCCGGCGGCTCCGCCGGCCGCGCCCCGGGCCGGCCTGTGTTCTTCTGACTGCTTTCTGGGGGGGGGGGGGGGGGGGGGGGGGCCGCGCCCCCCCCCCCCCCCCCCCCGCAGCCCGCTCAATCCATCGGCCAGGAGTCCGCCGGGGTGTCCAGCCATGCCTGGTGGCCCTTCGGCGTGACGGTGAGTCCGAACCGTTCCGGCCCGGGCCGGCCGTTGGCGATCCACCACCGGTGAGCCGCCTCGATCTCGTCCCACAGGCGGCGCGGCCCGCGCTGGTGGACGGTGAAGACGTCCTCGTCGCTGCCATCGTGGTCAACGGCCGCCCAGGACGACCGGTCAGTGGAGGCGATCCACAACCGGTCCGCTACCCCCTCGGCCGGGGCGTCCTGCCAGGCGTGCCAGATGTCGCCGATCCGGTGGCCGATCGCGAACGCCGCGTCCCCGTGGACGACCGAGCGGCGGGGCAGCGCGGTCTCGGACACCTCGGCCTCGTGGTCGTCGCTGACGACGTCCCGGAGCAGGTCCACGTCGTCGCGTTGCGTCCGCATGAGCATGAACGAGCTGTCCGCGCTGAACCGGCCGACCGCCGTTCCGTCCTCCCCGACGGTGAGCCGCAGCAGGCCCCAGCAGATCCACGGGTTGTCCCACGGGGTGAGGACCATCCCGCCCTGCCTCGTCTGCACGATCCACGGCAATGGAATCCGCCGCACCGAACACGTGGACACGATCCGGTCGTACGGCGCGCGGATGCCCCAGCCGAGAGCGCCGTCCCCGCACACCACCTCCGGGGCGAAGCCGGCGGTGCGGAGAGCAGCCCGGGCGCGCTCGGCAAGCCCGCGATCGACCTCGATCGTGGTCACGTTGGCGTCCCCGAGATGGTGGGACAGCATGGCGCTCGTCCAGCCGGTGCCGGTCCCGATCTCCAGCACGCGCATGCCCGGCTGGAGATCGAGGGCTTCGAGCATCCGGAAGACGACCGAAGGGGCCGAGGATGAACTGGACGGCCACGCATCGGCGGGGTCTTCGGGTTCGGCTCCGTCGTTGACCTGCGTCACCACCGGTTCGTCGGCGTACGCGGCAGTGAGCCACGCGCCGAGGTCGTCCTGGCGATCCAGAGTGCGGTAGGCGCCGTCCTGGTCGATCCAGATGCGGTCGGGGAGGAAGGAATGGCGCGTGGCCGCTGTGGCAGCCTTGATCCACTCGGGGGCCACGGCGTGACCGTGACTATCGCTGACGCTCTGGAGCAGGCCACGCACGGCGGCCTGCTCCACGCCGTGCTGGTGGTTCGTCATCAGCGGTGCTTACCGCCCTTGTCGGGGCCCTGGCCGTCGGGGCTGGGCTTCGGGCCGATGACGGGGCCGCCGGGCTTGGCGTGGTCGCCGCCCTTGCCGTCGTTCGGCCCGCCCTTGTTCTCGTCTCCCATGTCGTCTCCTACTGCCTCGCGGTCGTGGTCCGGGGGATGGGGCCGGGGTTCGGCGGCCCCGGGGCGGGCGGCTTCTCGGGGGTGGTCAACGCAGCGCTCCTCCCATGCCGGGCTCGTCCCTTCGGGACGGCATCGACAACGTTAGGGAGTAATCACGCGGTCACCCAAAGGAGTTGCAGCGAGTTGCACATCAATCACGCGAGGGCGTTCATGGCCTTCGTGATGAGCGCGCGGGCAGCCTTGCCGTACACGGCATCCGACGACAGATCCCGATAGCGATTGGCGTACATCGCGACCTCGGAAGGCTGGGTGATGGTCAGATAGCCGGACACAAGCTCGACGTTGGCCTGGGCGTTGTCGAAGATCCAGAATCCTTCCACCTGCATCGACGTACGAGCCGTGTTGAAAGGGATGATGCCAAGGCTCGTGTTCGCCCGGGACGCGATGTCGATGAGGTGCCCGAGCTGTCCGGCTGCCACCTCCAGGCCGCCGATTCCGGACAGGAGCACGGCCTCTTCGATGAGGAAGGCGAACGTCCGGTGCGAGTCGTGGATGATGCGTTGACGGTTCATGCGGACCTGGACGGCCGCCTCGACGTCGTCCACCTGGACGCGCCGCTTCTGTGTGGCCCGGAGGATCGCGGTTGTGTAGTCCCTTGTCTGGAGCAATCCGGGGACGATGCCGGGGGAGTAGGCGCGGAATCGCTCTGTGCGCTCGAATAGTGGCAGCACGGCCTCTTGGGCGCGCTTCAGACCGCTGCGCTCCATCCGCCTCCACTCGACGAACATGCCCTCCACGGACCTGAGGCTCGCCACCAGGTCTTCGGCCTGCTCGCCGGCGTCGCACGCGCGGCACCAGTCCCGGATGTCCTGCTCCGACGGTGCCGTGATGGCGTTCTCGATCCGGGACACCTTCGACTTGTGCCAGCCGCAGCGGAGTGCGAGAACAGGCCCGGTGAGCTCGGCCAGCCGGCGGAGCTCGCGCAGCCGGTCGGCCAGGAGCTTCCGGGCCTGCTGGACGCTCGACGATCGCGATGTGTGCATGATGCTCGACTACTTGGGCTCGTATTCCTGGTGGGGAGTTGCGAAATATCAGAGGGATTGAAGGCCGAGCCGAGGAGCGCGACCAAGTAGTCAAGTTCCCGTTCTCGGGGTCTCGCCAGATCGTCGGTGAGTCGTCGGTCGGGGTGTTGGGGATGATTCCGAGGAACTGTAGGGGCTGCACGATGCTCCCGGTGGACTCGGTTCCGCGTAGTTGCACACCACTTGCCCCTAATCCCGGCGCGTACGCGTATGACGTCTCCGGGCTTTGGCCGACCTGGCCGGTGCCCCTTGCGCGGTCTCCGTTCGGGGGCACGCGTCATTGACAGGGGGAACGCCGGGATGAATGCTAAGCAAGCGCTTAGTCAACGAGATGGAACCGACGCCACCCCCAGGAGCCGCCCGATGCCCGAGACGACCCCCGCCGATCCGCCCGGGCTGGATCTGGGCCTGCTCCGCGCCCACCTGGACCGTGAGCTGCCCGGCCTCGTCCAGGGTCCTCTCTCTGCCTCGCTCATCGAGGGCGGGCGCTCCAACCTCACCTACGTGCTCACCGACGGCCACTCTCAGTGGGTCCTCCGGCGGCCGCCGCTCGGGCACGTGCTCGCCACCGCTCACGACATGGGCCGCGAGTACCGCGTCATGACCGCCCTCCGCGACACCGACGTCCCCGTCCCGCGCACGCTCCACCACGACCCCACCCCGGACGTCCTCGGCGCGCCCTGGTACCTCATGGAGTTCGTCCCCGGCGTCGCTCACCGTGACCCCGCCCCCCTCGTCGCCCTCGGCGAGGACCGTGTCCGCGCCCTCGGCCGTCGCCTCGTCTCGACCCTCGCCGCCCTCCACCGGATCGACCCGGCCGCCGTCGGGCTCGCCGACTTCGGGCATCCGGACGGCTACCTCGAACGCCAGCTGCGCCGCTGGTCGAAGCAGCTCGCCGCCTCCCGCAGCCGGGACCTCCCCGAGCTCGACAGGCTCCACGACCTCCTCTCCGCGCGCCGCCCCGAGTCGCCCGCCCCCGCGCTCGTCCACGGGGACTACCGGCTGGACAACGTCCTCGTCGACGACAGCGACGCGATCGCCGCCGTCCTCGACTGGGAGATGTCCACCCTCGGCGACCCCCTCACCGACATCGGCCTCCTCGTGATGTACACCGAGGTCGCCGGCGTCGGCGGCGGCATCATCCCCGCCGCCATGACCGCCCCCGGCTTCCCGTCCAGCAAGGAAATGGTGGCCCACTACGCAGAATTGACTGGACGTCAGGCCGAAGACCTCGAATGGTACGTCGCCTTCGCCGCCTTCAAGCTCGCCGTCGTCGCCGAGGGCATCCACTACCGCTTCCAGCAGGGCGGAACCCTCGGCGCCGGCTTCGAGCGGGCCGGCGAGATGGCCCCGATCCTCGCCCGGTACGGCCTGACCACCCTGAAGGAAGCAGCCTGATGGACTTCGCCTACGACGCCCGCACGAACCAGCTCCGCGAGCAGCTGCTCGCCTTCATGGACGCGCACGTGTACCCCGCCGAACCCGTCCTCGAAGAGCAGCTCGCCGACCCCGCCCGCCCCGCCTGGAGCGTCCCGCCGATCGTCGCGGACCTCCAGGCCGAGGCCCGCAAGCAGGGCCTGTGGAACCTCTTCCTGCCCGGCGACGAGGGCGCCGGCCTCACCAACCTCCAGTACGCCCCGCTCGCCGAAATCACCGGCCGCAGCCCCCAGTTGGCCCCGCCCGCGTTCAACTGCGCCGCCCCCGACACCGGCAACATGGAGCTCCTCGCCCAGTTCGGCAGCCCCGAGCAGCGCGAGCGCTGGCTGCGGCCCCTCCTCGACGGCGAGATCCGCTCCGCCTTCGCGATGACCGAGCCCGAGGTCGCCTCCTCCGACGCCACCAACATCGCCACCCGCATCGAGCGCGACGGCGACGAGTACGTGGTCAACGGCCGCAAGTGGTACATCACCGGCGCGATGAACCCGCAGTGCCGGATCCTCATCGTGATGGGCAAGACGGACCCGGCCGCCGCCAAGCACCGCCAGCAGAGCATGATCCTCGTGCCGCGCGACACCCCCGGCGTCACCGTCAAGCGCGGCATGAAGGTGTTCGGCTACGACGACTCCGACCACGGCGGCCACGCCGAGGTGCTGTTCGAGGACGTCCGTGTCCCCGCCGTGAACCTGATCGGCGAGGAGGGCGCCGGCTTCGCCATCGCCCAGGCCCGCCTCGGGCCCGGCCGCATCCACCACTGCATGCGCGCCATCGGCATCGCCGAGCGCGCGCTGGAGCTCATGTGCCGCCGGTCCATCGGGCGCGAGGCCTTCGGCCGGCCGCTCGCCGACCAGGGCGTCGTACAGGACTGGATCGCCGAATCCCGGGTCCGCATCGAGCAGTTGCGGCTGCTCGTGCTCAAGACCGCGTGGCTGATGGACACCGTCGGCAACCGCGGCGCGCACACCGAGATCCAGGCCATCAAGATCGCCACCCCGATCACCGTCGAGTGGATCCTCGACAAGGCCGTCCAGGCCCACGGCGCCGCCGGCGTCAGCCAGGACACCCCGCTCGCCCAGCTCTGGGCCGGCAACCGCACGCTGCGCCTGGCAGACGGGCCGGACGAGGTGCACAAGCGCTCGCTGGCGCGCCGGGAGCTGAAGAAGTACCTCTGACCGTATGGACGTCATACCGGGGTACTACGGGCCGACTTGGCACCCCGGTATGACGGCCCAGGCCCCTCCTCACCCGTACCGTCCCTCGTGTCGAGAGACGGATCCCGAACGAGGAGGAACGGCGATGAACAGGCGAGGACGGGCCGTGGCGGCCGTGCTGCTGGCGGCGACGGCGACACTGGGCGTGGTGGCCGCACCGGCCGCGCTGGCAGCCACCGGGCAGGGCACCGCGCAGCAGGCCAGGGCCTGGCTGCCGCAGCCCACCGGGCCGTACCCGGTCGGCACGACGTCCCTGCAGCTCACGGACGACCACCGGGACGACCCCTGGAAGCCCGGGCAAGCCCGCAAGCTGATGATCAGCTTCTGGTACCCGACCACCCGGCCCGCCACCGGCAACGACCGCGCGCCGTACATGCTCCCCGCCGCCGCCGACCACTTCGGCAGCGCCGGGAGCGTCGGCCAGAGCGACCTCGGCTTCGAGCCCGGCCGCACCGACTGGGCCGGCATCCGCACCCACGCCCGCGCCGACGCGCCCGCCCTCCCCGGCGGCAAGCGGCCCGTCGTGCTGTACTCGGCGGGCTTCGGCGACCCGCGCACGTGGGGCACCGGCCTGGTCGAGGACCTCGCCTCGCGCGGCTACGTCGTCGTCACCGTCGACCACACGTACGACGCCTCCGAGGTCGCCTTCCCCGACGGGGACCTCGCCACCTCCGTGTTCCCCGCGTTGATGGCCCAGCCCGGCCTCGACATGGAGGCCCTCCTGCGCAAGACGCTGCAGACCCGGGTCGACGACGCCCGCTTCGTGCTGGACCAGCTGGCCGGGCTGCGCCACGACAAGCAGCTGCCGCCCGGCCTCGCCGCCTCCCTGGACCTCGACCGGATCGGCATGGTCGGCCACTCCGGGGGCGGCTCCGCGGCCCTCCAGACCATGCACGACGACCCGCGCCTCAAGGTCGGCGTCAACCTCGACGGCCAGCTGCACTTCCCCGGCCCGGACGGCACCGGCGTCCACCTGACCAGCGTCGCCGAGGACGGCCTGACCCGCCCCTTCCTGCTCATGGGCACCCAGAACCCCGACTCCGGCAGCTATCACAAGCAGCCCGGCTGGGACGCCCTCTGGCAGCACAGCACCGGCTGGCACGCCGACGTCACCCTCACCGGCTCGCGCCACGGCTCCTACACCGACGCGCAGTCCCTGCTGCCCCAGCTCGCCCGCCAGGGCGCGATCAGCCAGGCGCAGCTGACCGAGGACGTCGGCGACGTCCGCCCGGACCGCGCGGTGCTCGCCACCCGCTCCTACGTCGCGTCGTTCTTCGACCGCTGGCTGCGCGGCCACGACGACCACCTCCTGGACGGCCCGTCGCCGCGCTTCCCCGAGATGGTCTACGAGCGGTAGCGCGCAGCCGGAGCCATGCGTGACGCGCTGGGCGAGGTGCTCCCGGGGGGCACCTCGCCCACCGTCATACGCTGGGCGGGCATCAGGCGTTCTCACGATCGGATCGGCCTCATGGACATCGCCTTCACCGGCCACGTGATCGAATGGCGCGGGCCTTCCCCGTACTTCTTCGTCCCCGTGGCCGAGGAGCAGGCCGCCGACGTGCGCGAGGTCGCGGCGATGGCCACGTACGGCTGGGGAGTCGTCCCGGTCGAGGCCCGGATCGGCGGGAAGGCGTTCGCCACGTCGCTCTTCCCGAAGGACGGCGGCTACCTCCTGCCGATCAAGAACGCCGTGCGCAGGCTGCACGGCCTCTCGGTGGGGGACCGGGTGGCCGTGGAGATGACGGTGCTCCTCCAGCACCGGGCGCCGCTCCGAGGCCCGGCAGACTGAACCCCCGCCGGGCGAAGCCTCATGGCGGCGGCCGATGAAGCGGGCGTCGAGCACGCCGTGAGCACGAGCCTGTCCGGCGACGGCGACCACCTGCCCTGCGCGGCTCGCGCACCGCCGGACGGAACGGCGGCTTCGCGAATCCGCGAGCTGGACGTCATCGCCCCGAACTAATCACCCAGCACCACCAGGCGCCCCACGCTCAGCCCGTCCGCCACCCGCTGGACGGCCTCCGCGGCCGAGGCGAGCGGGAGGCGGGCGCTGACCAGCGGGCGGACCACGCCCGTCTCGGACAGCTTGGTGAGCTCCTCGTGCGCGGCCTGGACGGTCTGCGGGGCGCGCGTGTTGTACAGACCCCAGTGCAGGCCCAGGATCGCGTAGTTCTTCACCAGGGCGTGGTTGAGCGCGGGCGCCGGGATCTGCCCGGCGGCGAAGCCGACCACGACGATCCGGCCCTCGAAGGCGATGCACTTCGTCGAGCCGGTGAAGGCGTCGCCGCCGACCGGGTCGAAGACGACGTCGGCACCGCGGCCGTCCGTCGCCTGCTTCACGACGGCGACGAAGTCCTCGGCCGTCCGGTCCACGACGACGTCGGCGCCGAGCGCGCGGGCCGCCTCCGCCTTGGCCGGGCCGCCGACCACGGCGATCACCCGGGCCCCGGCGGCGCGGCCGAGCTGGACCGCCGCGCTGCCGACCCCGCCCGCCGCCGCGTGCACCAGCAGCGTCTCGCCCGCGCGCAGCCGGGCCCGCCGGTGCAGGGCGAACCAGGCGGTCTGGTAGCCGATGTGCAGCGCGCTCGCCTCGGCGTCGTCCAGCGCCTCGGGGGCGGGGAACGCGGCGGCGGCGTCGAGCAGCGCGTACTCGGCGAACGCGCCGTGCGGCAGCACGGGGTTGCCGATCAGCCGCTCGCCGCGCCGGGCGCCGGCCACGACCTCGCCGCACAGCTCGACGCCGGGCGTGAACGGCAGCGGCGGGCGCACCTGGTACTGGCCGCGGACCATCAGCGCGTCCGGGAAGTTGACGGCCGCCGCGCGCACCCGGACGAGCAACTGCCCGGGACCGGCCACGGGTCGGGGCACGTCCTCGACCAGCTTCATCACGCCGAGCGGCTCGCCGAGCTCGCCCACCTGCCAGGCCCTCACAGCGCGCCGCCCTTCTCGAGTCCCTGCTGGAGCCGGTTCATCGAGCCGAGCCAGCGGTCCGGGTCGGTGGCGCGGGCGCGGTAGTACTCGGCGACCTCGGGGTGCGGGAGGATCAGGAAGCGGTCCTCGCGCAGGCCGGCGAGGGCCGCCTCGGCGACGTCCTCGGGGGCGATGGCGGTCGGCGCGAGCAGGGCCTCGCCGACGGCGCCCGTACCGGCGAGCATGTCGGTGCGCACGCCCTGCGGGCAGAGCGCGTGGACGTGGATGCCGCGGTGGCGGTAGGTCGCGGAGAGCCACTCGGCGAAGGCGAGCGCGCCGTGCTTGGTGACGGCGTACGGGGCCGAGCCGAGCATGCTGAGCAGCCCGGCGGCGGAGACGGTGGCGAGGAACCGGCCCCGGCCGCGCTCCAGCCAGCGGGGGAGCAGCAGGTCGGCGGCCCGGACATGGGCGAGGACGTTGACCTCCCACGCGCCGGCCCAGGCCGCGGCGGGCGCGTCGGCGCCGCCGATCGGGGCGACGCCCGCGTTGGCGCACCAGACGTCGATCTCGCCGACGGCCTCGCGGGCCCGCCCGATCAGCTCGGCGAGCCCGTCGGCGGAGGCCGCGTCGCCGGGCAGGGCGGTGCCGCCGATCCGGGCGGCGACGGCGCCGGCGGCGTCCGCGTCCAGGTCGTTGACCACGACGTGCGCGCCGGCGGCGGCGAAGGCGGTCGCGAGCGCGGCGCCGATGCCGCGTCCGGCGCCGGTGACCACGACGCCCTGTCCGGTGAAGTCCTGCTTGTCGAAGCCCTGTCCGTCGAAGGCGCTCACATGCCACCGCCCAGCGTCACGCCGCCGTCCAGGACGACGGTCTGGCCGGTGATCCACCCGGCGTCGGGGGAGAGCAGGAAGGCGACGGCGCCGGCGATGTCCTCCGGCACGCCGAGGCGGCCCAGCGGGTACTTGGCGGCGACCTTCTCCTCGCGGCCCTCGTACAGCGCCTCGGCGAACTTCGTCTTGACGACGGCGGGGGCGACGGCGTTGACCCGGATCCCCTGCGGGCCGAGCGCGGCGCCGAGCTCCGCGGTGAGCCGGATCAGCGCGGCCTTGCTGACGCCGTACATGCCGATGCCGAGCGAGGCGCGGATGCCGGCGACGGAGGCGACGTTGACGATCGACCCGCCGTGCTCGCCCATCCACGCGGCGTGCACCCGGCGGGTCCAGGCGAGCGGGGCGAGCACGTTGACGGCGAGGATCTTGGCGGCGGCGTCCTCGTCGGTGGTCAGCACCGGCCCGTAGACCGGGTTGATCCCGGTGTTGTTGACGAGGTGGTCGAGCCGCCCGAAGGCCTCCAGGGTGCGGGCGACGGCCTCCTCCTGGTGGGCCGGGTCGTCGGACTTGCCGGCGACGGCGATCGCGTTCTCCGGGCCGCCCAGGTCGCGGACGGCCTCGGCCAGCGGCTCGGGGTTGCGGGCGGTCAGGCAGACCTTGGCCCCGCGGGCGACCAGCTCGCGCGCGATCCCGAGGCCGATGCCCCGGCTCGATCCGGTGACGACGGCCACCTTGCCCTTGAAGGAGTGCACCACGGAGGGTCCTGCCTTTCGCGCGGTTCGACGGGAGGAGCAGCGGTGAGAGGAGCGCTGACTAAGCGCTTGCTCAGCATGGTGTCGGTGGGGGAGCCTGTCAACAGCCCACCCGGACCGTCCGGGGCCGAGGCGAACCGGGCACGTCCGGGGCGGCCGGCGCGAATGCGCGTACGAGTTCCCGGTGAGGATGATGCGAGGATGACGCCATGACCAGCACGCCCATCGCCGACCTCTGGCCCGCCCAGCCCGGCGGCACCGACTCCCGCCCTGAGGCGGCGTACCGGCTGCTCCAGGCTGCCGTCGAGTCCTTCGCCGAGCGCGGCTTCCACGCCACCACCACCCGCGACATCGCGACCGCCGCGGGGATGAGCCCGGCCGCGCTGTACATCCACTACCCGTCCAAGGCCGCGCTGCTCGCCGAGATCAGCCAGGCCGGGCACGCCGCGACGCTGGCGCTGGTCCGGCGGGCGGCGGCGGGCGAGGAGGAGCCGGCGCAGCGGATGCGGCGGCTGGTCGAGGAGTTCAGCGCCTGGCACGCGCGGGGCCGGATGGTCGGCCGGGTGGTCAACTACGAGCTGCACGCGCTGCCCGAGGACGCGTACGCGGTCGTCGCGGCGCTGCGGCTGGACATCGAGCGCGAGGTGAGCGCACTGATCGAGGAGGGCGTCGCGTCGGGCGCCTTCGCCGTCTCCGAGGTGCGCACGGCCGCCCGCGCGGTCACCTCGCTCGGCATCGACGTGTCCCGCTGGTACACCGACCGCAGCACCGAGACGCCGGAGGAACTCGGGCGCCGTTACGGCGAGTTGGTGCTGAGGATGCTCGGCGCGCAGGTCTGAGCGCCGAGCCCGCCGTTCCCGGCCTTGACCGGGCTCCCCGCGGCGAGCAGACTCGTATACGAAGTACGTGTGCCTCGTAGGTCTACAACGCAGGTGTACGCCGCAGGTGTACATCGCCGCCCGGAGCGCGCGGGCCCGACACCGCGCCGCCGCCCCGCCCGGCGAACTCCCAAGCGGTCGTGACACTCCGGAACCGAGCAAGAACGTCCAGCGAGAACCCCGCAAGATCCCCGAGCAGACCCCGCCCCGGGCCGTCCCGGCGCGGTCGTGCACCGCGCCATGAGCGGCCCGGGCGTTCCGGTCTGGAGAAGGGGAGGTGCAGTCATGCCCTTCCAGCCCTTCCAGTTCTTCGAGTCCTTCCAGTCCCGCGAACCAGCCCGTCACGAGAGCCGGGTCCGGCCCCGCTTCTGGCTGGAGACCGCCCTCGGCAGCCTCTCCGGGCTGCTGTTCCTGATCACCCTGGTGTGGCCGCAGTGGATCGAGACCCTGCTCGGCGTCGACCCGGACGCCGGCAGCGGAGCCGCCGAGTGGCTCGTCGTCGCGCTCGCCGCGGCCGTCACCGCCGCCTGCGCCCTCGGCGCGCGGACCGAGTGGCGCCGGACGCACCCGTCCGCCGCCCGCGCCGCGCACTGACCGCGCCATCCAAGGAGGATCGCCATGACCGATCCCACACCGGCCGCGGCCCCCGCGGTGCCGCCCGGCGAGATCACCGACCTCGTCCGGCGCACCCCGCTGAGCTTCGTCGGCACCGTGACCCGCACCGGCGGTACCCCGCTGTCGACCGTGGAGGCCGACGAGCACACCGCCGTCGTCCGGGTCGACCACGTCCTGCACGCGCCCGACGCGTTCCGGCGGCTCGCCGGCAGCCGGGTCACCGTGCAGCTGAAGGCCGATGCTCCCCGGCTGGAGGTCGGCGACTCGGCCGCGTTCTTCACCGAAGGCCTGCACTACGGCGCCGACCTCGCCGTCACCGAGGTCGGCCGCCTGCCCGCCCACGCCGTCCGCCCGCACATCGCCCTCGCGGCGACGACCGCCGACGAACTGCCGTTCTCCGCCGTGCTGCGCGAGATCCACCGGCAGGACCTCGCCGTGCACGCCCGGGAGGCCGATGCCGTGTTGCTCGGTACGGTGACCGGGCTGGAGCGGCTGGACGGGGCGGGCCCCCGCTCCGAACACGACCCGCACTGGTGGCGGGCCGGCCTGGACGTCGAGCACGTGGAGCGGGGCACGGTCCCCGACCGCACCGTCCGGGTGCTGTACCCCAACAGCCGTGACCGCCACTGGAACCACGTTCCCAAGCCCGCGGCCGGCCAGAGCGGGCTGTGGCTCCTGCACGCGACCGAGGGCGACCAGCGGGAGCTGGCGCCGTACGCGCTGCGGGACGCCGACGACTACCAGCCGGCGCACCGGCTCGCCGCGCTGCGCGAAGGGATGTGAGCCGGCATGCCCACCTTCAAGGTCGTCGACCTGACCCCTAAGGCGTTGAGCGGCGAGTCCGAGCAGGACTCCGAGCCGTTCCTCGCGGTCAATCCGGAGAAGCCCACCGAGATGGTGGCTACCGCTTTCACCTCCGACCCGATGGGCGGCCGGTTCGCGCCGGTGTACGTGTCCACGGACGGCGGGAACACCTGGTCGCTGAACACGATCGTCCCGGGCGGGGGGCGGGGCTTCGGCACGGGCGACATCACCGTGGCGTTCGCGGACCGGGGCGGTGCCCTCTACGCGGGCATCCTGAACGGTGTGGCCGCCTTCCGGCAGAACAAGACCCTCCTGCAGATCCTGCGCGCGCCGTCCGTCTCGTCGACCGCCCCGATGGAGGTCCTCGTCAGCCGGGACCAGGTGGACCAGCCGTGGACCATCGCCGACACCGTCGCGAGCGCCGGCGCAGACCACGACCGCGTCCTCGTCGGCAACAACAACTTCAACCACCCGTCCCCGACCTCCCAGACTGCCACCGTGGACGTCTCCGCCGACGCCCGGACGGCCCGCGCCCCGGCCGGCTTCGCGTCCACCGGCATCGAACGGCGCACCCCGGACGGTCAGGACGGCCCGCCGGTCAGGCTGGCCCTGCACCCCGACGGCACGGTCTACGCGGCGTTCGAGAGCTGGACGTCCACGACCGCCGTCCAGGCCGTCTCCGACGTCACCTTCGACGTCGTGGTGACCCGCGACGACAGCGCCGGCGCCGGGGCCAATCCGTTCCAGGACCTCAAGGACGCCACCGACAGCAGCCCGGGCCAGCGGGTGGCGACCGGCCGCTTCGTGGCCTTCAACTCGACCCTGGGGCAGGAACGCCTCGGCGGTGACCTGACCATCGCGGTCGACCCGAAGGACGCGGACAGCGTCTGGATCGCCTGGTGCGACCGGGTCGGCGGAGCGGGCGGCACCGACAACACCCTGCACGTCCGGCACTCGGCCGACCGCGGCCAGAGCTGGGCGCAGGCGCGCCAGGACATCACCGACGTCAAGAACCCGGCGCTGGCCGTCAACTCCGCCGGTCTGGTCGGCCTGGCCTACCAGAAGTTCGCCGACAACCAGTGGACGACGGTCCTGGAGACCACCGCGGACGGCTGGAAGAGCACGCCGGAGACCACTGTGCTCCACCAGGCCCCCGCCGCCGTGCCCGTGGCCGTCGGCTTGCCGTACCTCGGCGACTACATCCGGCTGCTCACGGTCGGCGCCGACTTCTACGGCGTGTTCTCGGGCAACAACACCCCCGACAACGCCAACTTCCCGGTGGGCGTGACGTACCAGCGCAACGCGGACTTCACGACCCACCAACTGCTCGACGTCGACGGCACCTCCGGCGTGGCGGTGTCGATCGACCCGTTCTTCTTCCACCGGGCCGCCTGAGCAGACGAGTTGCAGACGCCTTGGAGCGCCCGCCACGACCGGTCGTGGCGGGACGCGGAAAGCGTCTGGATCGCCTGGTGCGACCGGGTCGGCGGAGCGGGCGGC
>NZ_JBHWGV010000061.1:35064-53479 GCF_042732955.1 Kitasatospora sp. NPDC059747
CGGGGGTCGTTTTCCCACCCTCTATTCTACCCCCCCGGCCCGCCACCCCCCCCGCCGCCGCCCCCCCCCGGCCCCCCCCCCCCCCCCGGGGGGGGGCCCCCCCCTCCGCTGTCGGGCACTATGGCTCAGGGGATTTCACTCAGGGGGTTTCACGCGGTGGCCAGGCAGAACGCCACGAGGCCCGCGTCCACGTCGAGGATGATCTTCTCCATGTCCGCCCACTTCGGGTGGAACTCCGTTCCCCACTCGACGGTGAACCCGAGCACCCTGCCCTTCTGCGGGTCGACGAAGTGCCGCGCGAACGCGTAGTCGTCGCTGGTCCCGCTGGTCGGGTACAGGTTGAACCCGGTCTTCGGCGTGTAGACGATCCCGCGGACGCTCGCGACGCCCTGGCAGAACCGCTCGGCGAGCAGCACCTCGTTGTCGACGTCGCCCTTGTCGATGTACTCGGCGTAGTCGAGGTCGTTCGCGACGCCCCGCCTGTGGTTGAACGTCGCGTTCTGGAAGTTCATCCGGGGGTTGTCGGACTGGTTGTCGTCGTCACCCCAGTTGTAGAGCATGTCCTCGGAGTAGCTGTGCACGTCGATCAGCCAGCCGGTGCGCGGGTACTGGTCGAGCAGCCAGCGGACGTTGCGGGTCTCGGGCTCGGAGAACGCGTGCGGGCCCGCGTAGACCATCGGATCGCACGGGTTGGTCGACATGTGGGTGACGTCGGCGGCCGGCGAGAAGGCGGTGGTGAAGTCGAAGAGGAAGTCGTAGTTGCGGTTGAGGTCGACGCCGGTGCAGCCGGGGGCCGGGTTCCCGCCGCCGTAGGCCGGGTTGCGGTTCTTGCGCCACATCGGCTGGACGGTCTGGCTGTAGAGTCGGCCGTCGGGGTTGACGAGCGGGAGGAGGACCAGGTCTAGGCGCTGGAGCAGCCCGGTCACCTGGGCGGCGCTGTACGTCGCGCCGCCGTAGCCGAGGCCGGTGCCGTTCTGGTGGGCCTCCAGCAGGTCGGCGGCGAGGTGCACGAGGATCTCGCAGCTGCCCCACTCACGGGCGTGCACGCCGCCGAGCATGACGACGGCGTCCTTGGGGAAGGGCGCGGGGGCGCCGATCTTCAGCGCGTGGATCGTCCGGTTCTCGACGGAGGTCTCGGGCAGGTCGACGAGTTGGGCGAGGCCCGGGTACGCGGTGGCGAGGTTCTCCAGCGCGGACTCGACCTCGACGATGTTCAGGTACGGCATGACGCTCTCCTCCCTGGTCAGCCGGGGAGGTTGGCGGCCAGGCCGCGCGGCACGGCGCCTTCGGCGAACCGGTTGCCGGTGCCGACCTCGGCCTGGGCGGCCCGGCCCTTGGCGCTGGCGTTCGCGATCCGGACGACCGTGACGCCCTCGCGTTCGAGGGCGGGAATCAGTTCCTCCGGGACGTACGCGTCGATGCCGACGCTCCCGTCGGGGGCGATGCTCGGGCTGCCGCCCCTGTCGGGGCGGACCTCGCGCAGGAGCGCGCGCAGGGTGTCCGCGTCCCTGGCGGTGACGCGGACGCGGAGGATGTCGTCGGGGAATGGTTCGTTGGGAACGGCGGACATCATGGCGGCCTCTTTCGGGCGCGGGGGATATGTCCGACGTGTACCTCGTATCCTCAGGATGCGCCGCCGCCGTAGAACCCGTCAAGCGGGGACGGGGGCATCCGGTCGAGCAGGCTGTCCAGGCCGGCCAGCAGCTCCGCCTCGTCGTCGAAGTCCGCGAACCGGGGCACCAGTGCGCGCAGCCGGGGGTAGTCGGCGGCGGACAGCCGGTGCAGGCCCAGGCGCAGCGCCGGGTCCGGCTCGGCCTCGTTGTCGACGACCTGGCGCTTGTCGACGAGCATGCAGCCGAGGCTCCAGGCGACGAAGGCGCGGTAGACGGTGAGCGCGGTGGAGTCGTCGAAGCCGGCCCGCCCGAGGACGGCGAGGATGTGCTCGGTGAGGTCGAGCACGGACGCGGGCCGGCGGGCCATCGGCACGGCGAGCGGGCGGGTGGCGACGAGCGGCAGGATCTCGGGGTGGGCGTGCGCGACGGCGGCGAACGTCCGCGCGATGCGGCGCAGTTCGGCGCGCCAGGCGGGCTCCGGGGACTGCGCGGAGCTGCGCAGTCGCTCGTTGACCTCGGCGAAGTAGGCCTCGATCAGTCCGTCGAGCAGCGCCTCCTTGCCGGGGGTGTAGCGGTAGAGGGCCATGGACTCGACGCCGAGCTCCCCGGCCAGGCGCCGCATGGTGAGCGCCGCGAGGCCCTCGCGGTCGACGAGCGCGACGGCCGTGCGGAGCACCAGCGGACGGTTCAGGCGTCCCCGCTTCTCGGGGCCCTCGTGTGCGCGGCTGTCGGGTGCGGGGCCGACCTGACCGGTGTCGTCCGGCCCGGGGCTGTCCTGCTCGGCCATGTCCGCACTCCTTCGCGGTGGGGGACGGCGAGGGATGTCCAGGGATACGAATCCAGGATACAAGGTAAATGTGCTACCGAAGCGGATGAACTGCTCCGATTCAGGGTGAACCGGGCGCACCGGCGAGGAGGTGCACCGCCAGCCCGCCGATCACCGCCGCGGAGGCGAGTGCCGTGAGCAGCCGGGCGCGCGGACCGGTGAGCGCCCGGCCCAGCAGGGCCCCGCCGGTGGCGAGCAGGAGCTGCCAGCTGGCGGAGGCCGCGAACGCGGCGGCGACGAAGACCGCCCGCCCGGCCGCGCCCGGAGCCGCGCCCGGAGCCGTGTCCTGCCGGCCGAGGACGAGTGCGGCGAAGTAGAGCACGGTGAGCGGGTTCATCAGCGTGATGCCGAGCAGCGTGAGGTAGGCCCTGGCCGGTCCGGGCGGTGCGGCCTCGACGGCCTGCCCGGCCCGGAACCCGGCGCGGAGCGCGGTGACGGCCGTCCGGACGGCGAGGGCGAGCAGTACCAGCGCCGAGGCGATCCGCAGCGGCCCGGCGACCGGCGTGAGCAGCGGCGCCAGCCCGGCCCCGCCGACGGCGGCGAGCAGCGCGTACAGCCCGTCGGCCGTGGCCACGCCGAGGGCCGCGCAGGCCCCGGTGCGCAGCCCGGTGCGGGCGGTGAGCGCCACGAGGTAGGCCCCGACGGCCCCGACCGGGACGGCGATGCCGTAGCCGGCGAGGAGCCCCGGGACGAGCTCGGCGCTCACGCGTGGGCGCGGTCGGGCCTCCGGGGGCGGCGGCGCTGCTGCTGGGCCCGGGCCGGGCGGGCGGCGGGGGCAAGCGGCAGCGGGCGGGCGGAGGTCCTGGTCATGCCCCGATCGTGGGGTCTCAAGTGCCCATCCGGCAACCGGTTTTCCGGGCCGTTCGGTTACGGTGGACGCACGTTGTCCACGCCCCTGCCGGAGGAGACCGAATGACCCGTCACATCGCCCCCGCGACCGAGCTGTTGGCCGAGGCCTGGCTCTCCTGGGCGGAACGCGGCAAGGGGCTGGACGCCGAGACGTGGGCCCGGCGGACCCGGCTGCCGGAGTGGACGGTCCTGGACCTGTTCGCGCATGTCGCCCCCAGCGCCGAATCGTTCACGCAGCTGCGCTCCGCCATCGTCGACGGCCCGGCGAAGGTGGAGTCCGCTGCCGACATCCTGCGCTTCTTCAACCAGCCGGGCGGTCTCGCGCACACCGCCGCCGGGCAGGTCGCCGACGCCGCGAAGCAGACCGCCGCCGGGACGGACCCGGCCGGGCTGATCGCCCGCTTCGAGGTCGAGGGCCCTGCCGCGCTGGCCGGCTACGCGGACCTCCCGCCCGACACCGTCGCCGCCCACCCGCTCCTCGGCACCGTGCGGATCGGCGCGCTGGCCGAGGTGGCGCTCATGGAGGCGACCGTCCACCTGCTCGACCTGATCGCGGCCGTCGGCGGCCCGCCGCCCGCCGACGCGGCCCTGCGCGCGGTCCGCGCGCTGCTCGCCGAGGTGGCCGACCCGGTCGCGTTCATCGAGGCGGCCTCGGGCCGTTCGGACGCCGCGGTGCTCCCCGTGATCCGCTGACCCGAGTCCTCGTCGGATCCTCGTCGGATCCTCGTTGGGTCCTCGTTGGGTCCTCCACCGCAGGTCAGGCGTACGATGTGCGCCGGAACCCCGCAAGGGGGGAATTCGGGGACGACGGGGGATGGGCCGATGTTCGACATCGCGTGGTGGATCGTGCCGGCAGTGCTGTACGGCGGCGGGTACGTCGCCAACAACGCCCGCCGGGCGCTGAAGACGCGGCACGAGCGCAAGCTGGAGCTGCTGGACGCGGCCGACCGCCAGCAGGCCGCGCTGGAGGCGGCCAAGCGCCCGCCGGAGCCGGTCTGCGGCTGCACGCACCACCTGGCCAAGCACGACAAGCAGGGCCGCTGCCACGAGGAGGTCGAAGCGCCCACCGCGTGGGACGCCGAGCGCCGGCCGGTGCAGTTCGAGCCGCGCCAGTGCAACTGCCAGCAGTACGTGGGCCCCGAGCCGCTCGGGACGGTCTTCGCCCAGGACCTCGTCGACCCGCGCTGAGCGCGACGCAGGGGAGCCCCCGGGCATCTGCCGGGGGCTCCCTTCGCGCGTCAGCCGGCGGCGAGCGCCTGGAGGCGGTCGTAGGCGCCGTTGAAGAGGTCCTGGTCGCCGGGGAAGGTGCCGGAGGAGGCGTACTGCCAGATGGTCTGGTAGCCCCAGCCGTTCGGCAGGGTGCCGGGCGAACTGGAGTAGCGGGCTATCCAGAGCGGGTTGGTGGCGCCGAAGTCACCGTTGTTGCCGGTGCACTGGGACCACCAGTTGGTCGTGGTGTAGATCGTCGGGTAGCGGCCGGTGCGGGCGAGGACGGTGTCGCTGAAGGAGTGGATCCAGGCGACCATGGCGCCCTGGCTCAGCCCGTAGCAGGTCGCGCCGTACGGGTTGTACTCGATGTCGAGCGCGGGCGGCAGCGTGACGCCGTCGGCGGACCAGCCACCGCCGTGGTCCACCAGGAAGTCGGCCTGGGTGGCGCCGGAGGAGCGGTCCGGCAGCGCGAAGTGGTAGGCGCCGCGGATCAGCCCGGCGTCGTAGGAGCCGTTGTACTGCTGCGCGAAGGACGGGTTCCGGTACGTGGTGCCCTCGGTCGCCTTGACGTAGGCGAAGGTGGCGCCGTTGGCGGCGGCCGTGGCCCAGTCGACGCTGCCCTGCCAGCCGGAGACGTCCATCCCGGCGGTCTGGGTGACGGCGAGCGAGCGGATCGCGGCCGGGTCGGCGTCGCCGCCCTCGTGCGCGGCGACCGTGGAGCCGGCGAAGTCGAGCTCGGGGTGGTCGCCGCGGGCGGCGGGTGCGGCGGCGGGCGCGGGATCGTCCGCGTACGCCGGGGCGGCGGCGCCCGCGACGAGCGCGACGGTCGCGGCCAGCGCGGCGAGCGTGGTGCGGCGGCGGGTCGCGGTGGATCTGGTGGTGCGGGCGGAGCGGGAAGTGCTGGACATGAACACTCCTCTGGTCCGGTGCGTGGCGGCCCAATGGGGCCGGTGTGGCGGGGAGTTGGCCCGGCCGGGGAGCAGAGTAGCCATGCACCCGCCAGGAAGACCAGACGCCGGGGCCACATCCTGAACCGCCGCCCCGTGTGGCGGGGTGACACCGTGCGCCCCGGTCGTCCGCCCGTTGCCCGTGCGCCTCCCGTCTGTCGTCCGCGGTTCGCCCCGGGCCTGCCGGTCAGGGGTCTCCGCGGCTGTGACACGATGCCCGCAAGGCCGCCCCACCTGGGCCGATCGCGACAGACCAGAGCAAGCGGAAGGACCGCCCCCATGACCGAGACCGCTCACCCGCCCGTCTTCCGTCCGGCGACCGCCGCCGACGTGCCCGCGCTCGTCGCCCTCGTCGAGTCCGCCTACCGCGGCGACTCCAGCCGCACCGGCTGGACCACCGAGGCCGACCTCCTGGACGGTCAGCGCACCGACGCCGACGCCGTCGCCGAGGCGGTCGGCGACCCTGACGGCGTCGTCCTGGTCGCCGAGCGGGACGGCGAACTCCTCGCCTGCTGCCAGCTGGAACGCCACGCCGGCCACGCCTACTTCGGCATGTTCTCGGTGCGCCCCGGCCTCCAGGGCGGCGGCCTCGGCCGGTCCGTGCTGGCCGAGGCGGAGCGGCTCGCGGGGGAGGAGTGGGGCGTCACGGTGCTGGAGATGAAGGTGATCGAGCAGCGCGCCGACCTCATCGCCTGGTACGAGCGCCGCGGCTACCGCCGGACCGGCGTCTACACCCCGTTCCCGTACGGCGACGAGCGCTTCGGCATCCCGCGCCGCGAGGACCTGCGCTTCGAGACGCTGACGAAGGAGATCTGACCCTTTCCACGACGGGAGCGGTCGCGGTCCCGACGCCCCCGGACGTTGCCCACGAGGCACGGCCGGGGGCGTTTTCTCGTGTCCGGATCCATGATCCCTGGAGGGCGGTCCTGAGCTGATGTGCCGTCAAAGTCGCTGACCAGCACCGATGCGGAGATGTCATACCTCGTTCATGATTGGTCTAGGCCAATGTGAGACCCTGGGCTCGAACGGCCGACGTTCCGTCCCACTCCCAGGGGGCCAATTCCGCATGCCCGTACTCCATGGCACCGCCATGCCCGCACCCGACACCGGCCCGCGCCGGACACCCGATCCGGGCCGGCCCGACGACCCCGACCGCCCGGACCGCCCTGACGACCACCGACTGCCCGCCCCGCCCGGCGACGACGAGCTCTACTGGTACTTCGGCCCGCAACGCCGCTGGGTGCCGCTGTGCGCGACGCTCTCCTACGCCGGAGCCACCGCCACCCTCGGCCTGTTCGCCCTGAGCCGGCCGCTGCTCTGGCCCTTCCTGCTCCTCACCGTCCTCAACGCGGCCACCTGGCTGCTCTCGCTCACCGACGGCCAGCGCGCCCGCCGCTACACGCGCGACTCGCACGACCTGCTGATCCGCGCCTGGCGGCCCGCCCGGCACCCCGGCGTCGACCTGCTGCTGCCCACCGCCGGAGAGCCGCTGGCCGTCCTCGACAACGCCTACCGGCACACCGCCGCCGTCCACTGGCCCGGCGAACTCACCGTCCTCGTCCTCGACGACGCCGCCCGCCCCGAGGTGCGCGAACTCGCCGAGTCCTACGGCTTCCGCTACCGCGCCCGGCCCGACCGCGGCCGGTTCAAGAAGGCCGGCAACCTCAACCACGGCCTCGCCGAGGGCGACGGCGAGATCATCGCCGTCCTCGACGCCGACTTCTGCCCGCGCCCCGACTTCCTGCACCACCTGGTGCCCTACCTCGACACCCCCGAGGTCGGCATCGTGCAGAGCCCGCAGTGCTTCGACACGGACGCCGACATGTCCTGGCTCGAACGCGCCGCCGGAGCCACCCAGGAGATCTTCTACCGCTGGATCCAGCCCTCCCGGGACGCGCAGGACGGCACCGTCTGCTGCGGCACCAACGCCCTCTACCGCCGCGCCGCGCTGATGCGCGTCGGCGGCTTCGCCGAGACCGACCACAGCGAGGACCTCTACACCGGCCTCTCGCTCGCCCGCGCCGGGTGGACCACCCGGTACGTGCCGGCCCTGGTCGCCAAGGGCATGTCGCCCACCGGCCTGCCCGCCTTCATCAGCCAGCAGTACCGCTGGTGCCTCGGCTCCCTGGCCCTCGTCCGCGACCCGGACTTCCGCCGGGGACCGCTGCCCCGCTCCGCCCGGCTCTGCTTCTGGAACGGCATCCTCGGCTACGTGACGAGCGCGGTGAACGTCTTCGCCGTTCCGCTGCCCGCCCTGATCATGCTGTTCTTCGCCCCGGACGACATCCAGCCGTGGCAGGTCCTGCCCTTCCTGCCGCCGATCTGGGTCGCACTCGTCCTGCTGCCCGCGATGTCGCGCACCCGCTGGCGCTTCGAGGTCACCCGCGTCCAACTCCTCGGCGGGCTCTGCCACGTGGTCGCCATCGCGCACGCGCTGCGCCGCCGCAGCGCCGACTGGGTGCCCACCGGCGCCGTGTCGCGCGGCGGTTCGCTCGCCCGGACCGTCGCCCGGATCGGCGTCGGCTGGCTCGGGCTCGTCGTCCTCGCGGGCGCCGCCGGACTCGGCCGCGCTGTCGCGGAGCACGGCTGGCGGCCGTACTGGGCGCTCACCGCGCTCCTCGCGCTCACCGCGTACACGATCGTCCCGCTCATCAGGGCCCTGTGGCCCCTGCTGCGCGGCGGCAACGGAGCCGCCGTCGCCGACGTCGCCCCGCCCGCGCGGCGCCGCACCGACCCGGGTTTCGGCCGGGCCGAGGCCGTCGCCGTCACCGCCGTGCTGCTGCTCTGCGGCCTGCTGGCGTCCGGCTGGGCCGACCCGCTGGTCTTCTGACCCGCGCCCCCCTTACGAGCCCTACGAGCTCTTCCCTTCCTTGCGCGTCGCCCCACCGGCGCGGACCCGCCGCCCGGCCGCCCCATCGGCCAGGCGGCCCCCGATCCCCGCTGCCTGCCCAGCAAGGAGCCCCGCCGTGCCGACGGCCGTACCACCGGCGAGCGCCGAACCGCCGACCTCATCCGCCTCCGCCTCCGCCTCCGACTCCGCGTCCCTGCTCCCCGGCGTCGTCCGGGTCGAGCGGCCCGTCGTTCCCGCAGCCGTTCCCGTTCCCGCAGCCGACCCCGTGCCCGTTCCCGACGCCGGCGCGCCGCGCAGGCGTGCCGCCTTCCGTCCCGACGTCGAGGGCCTGCGCGGCGTCGCCGTCCTGTCCGTCCTCGCCTACCACGCCGCCGTGCCCGGCCTCACCGGCGGCTACGTCGGCGTCGACGTCTTCTTCGTCATCTCCGGATTCCTCATCACCGGCCTGCTGACCGGCAGTTCGTCCGGCGGTTCGTCCGGCCGTCCGCCCGGCCTCGTCGACTTCCTCGCCCGCCGCGCCCGCCGCATCCTGCCCGCCGCCGCCGTCGTGCTCGTCGCCACCGCCGTCGCGGGCGGCGTCCTGCTCGACCCGCTGCGCGGCACCGACCTCGCCCGTGACCTGATCGCCGCCGCCGGGCAGTACGCCAACTGGCGGTTCGTCGGGCAGCAGACCGACTACCTCGCCGCCGGGCGCGACCCGAGCCCGCTCCAGCACTTCTGGTCGCTCGGCGTCGAGAACCAGTTCTACCTCTTGTGGGGCGTCCTGCTGCTCGGCCTCGCCCGCCACCTCCACGGCCGCCGCCGCACCGCCGCCACCCTCCTCGTGACGGCGGGCGTCGGTGCCGCCTCGCTGGTGCTGTGCATCCAGTGGACGCAGACGTCGGCGCCGCTCGCGTACTTCTCCACCGTCGGCCGGCTCTGGGAGTTCACGGCGGGGGCGCTGGCGGCGCTGCTCGGCGGGGTGCTCGGCCGCGGTGGGTGGGCACGGCGGATCGTCGGGTGGGGCGGCCTCGCGGCCGTCGTCGCGCCGGTCCTCCTGTACGACCACACCACGCCCTTCCCCGGCACCGCCGCACTCCTGCCCGTCCTCGGCACCGCCGCCGTCCTCCTCGCCGGCCCGGGCGCTGCGCCGGACGCCGGACGGCTCCTCGGCACCCGCCCGCTGCGCGCCGCCGGGCGCCTCTCGTACGCGTGGTACCTGTGGCACTGGCCGGTGCTGACCATCGCCCAGGCCCGGTACGGCACGCTGTCCTGGCCCGTCCAGCTCGCCCTCGTCGCGGCCGCCGCCCTGCCCGCCTGGCTCACCCTGCGGCTCGTCGAACAGCCCCTGCGGTACGGCAGCAGCCCGGCCCCGCGCCGAGGCCTCGCCGTCGGCGCCAGCGCGCTCGTCATCCCGCTGATCGCCGGCCTCACCCTCGGCGGCGGCACCGTCCGCGCCCTCGGCACCGCCGGCACGCCGACCGTCGCCCCGGCCGGCGCCGTCGACGGGCCCGGCCTCCTCGCCCCCGGCACGCGCGTCACCGGGCTCACGCCGTCGCTCGCGCGCGCCCGGGCCGACTTCCCGCCCGGCAAGGGCTGCGAGATCCCGCTCAACGCCGACACCAGCCCGCGCTGCCTGTTCGGCGACGAGAACAGCCCCGACCGCGTCGTCCTGCTCGGCGACTCGCACGCCGGACAGTGGATCTCGGCCGGCATCGCCATCGCCGAACAACGGCACTGGGCCCTGGAGGTCCTCGTCAAACCCGGCTGCCCACTGGCCACCCTCACGGTGCGCAACGACGTCCTCGGCCGGACGTTCGACGAGTGCGACCGCTGGCGCGAGAACACCCTCACCCGGCTCGCCACCGGACCCAGGCCACGCCTGATCCTCATGGCCGGCCTCAACCGCTACGGCAGCCAGGACGAACGCGCCCGAGGCTGGACCCGCACCCTCGACCGCCTCGCCGCCACCGGTGCGCCCCTCGCCTACCTCGGCGACACCCCGATGGCCGGCAAGGACGTCCCCACCTGCCTCGCCGCCTCCGACGGCCGCTCCGACGCCTGCTTCTTCCCCCGGGCGACCGCCTTCGAGCCCGACCCGATGCTCGACGGCGGCCTGGCGGCGCGGTACGGCGTCCGCGTGGTGGACGTCGGCCCGCTGCTCTGCCCGGGCAGCGGCCCCGACTGCCCGGCGGTCCTTGAGGGCGTGGTCCTGTACCGCGACACCGGCCACATCACCGACACGCTGGCGCGCGTGCTGGCACCGCGGCTGGACAGGGCACTGCTGGGCCCGGCCTGACGGCCGGGGCGCGACGTGCGTCGAGGGGTGAGCCGGCCCCGCCCGGGCAGGGCGCAGGCGGGGCCGGCCCGGGGGCGATCGTCGCCGAACGGGACCGCCGGGTGCACCACCGGCCGACCGGACGGACCGTCGGGTCCCCACCTGGGAATGCGGCCGCGAGACGGGCCAAGCCCCGCATCACCTCGTGGCTTCGGGCCTCCCCGCCGCACACCACCGACCCCCTTCGAGCCGGCCGGCTAGCCGTAGATGCTCCGGCAGAGGCGGGCCTGTTCCGAGTCGGCGGACCAGCGGCCGATGCGTTCGGCCTGGTCGCAGAGGGAGCCCGGGCCCAGGGCCGGGGGTTTCCCCGGCGGGCCGGCCCGTCCGGCGGAGGACGCCGCCGGGGCGGAGGTCGGGTGGGGCGTCGTGTGCGGGGCGCGGCTCGACTTCGGGTGCGGGCCCGAGGCGTGTTCCGTCGCCGTCGGCTCCTCCTCCGCCATGGGTGCGACGCTGCCCGCGTTCGCCGACTCGCCGCCCGCGGGGGTCGGCGCGGGCAGGGGGGACGGCGCCGGCGTCACCGGGCGCGGCGGGATCGGCAGCAGGTGCGGCGCCGCCGGGACGGACGGGGACGGCGAGGCCGCCTGCGGCACGGCCACCACGGACACCTCGTCGCCCGCCCCCGGCCCGCACATCGCCAGCACGGCCGCCATCAGCGCCACCGTCCCCACGGCCGCGGCCGCCCACGTCCTCCGCGAGCGCTTCGGGGCGGGCGCCGCCGGTGGTGGCACGTCGGGCGGTGGCGGGGGGACGGACGTGTAGGCGGGCCCGGTCGGCGGCGGGGCGGGAACCGGCGGTGGCTGCCAGGCCTGCTGCGGCCACTGCCACTGCCCGCCGCTGGGCTGCCCTGTCATGTCGATGTCCTCCTGCGTCCGGTACCCCCCCCGGTTCGTGGTGTGCTTCGTGCTCAACGAGCCACCGGGCCCAACGGGCGCGCCGAAACCCGGACATGACCCGGAAGAGGGTTCCGGACGGGCGCGGATTGCCATCGCGCCACATATTGGGGGCATGGAGACCAACAGCACGTCCGGCCACCTGGTCGATGTCGCGGAGTTCCGCACCGACAGCCGCTACCGGCTGGTCCACTTCGAGGGCCACGGCTGGGAGCCGCTGGCCCCCGAGGAGTTCGAGCCCCGGATCCACCAGCTGTTCCCCGACGTCGACCCCCACGACCCCGCGCGCGTCCACTGGGCCGACCGCCCGTGGGAGTGGCCCGCCTGGCACGCGGGGGAGGCCTGACCGCGTCCGGAGCCCTCGCGTCCGGAGCCCTCGCGCCCGTGCCCTCCCGCCCGGCATGATCCGGCGGCGCTAGGCTGTTCGGGTGAGCGACCACTTCTGGCGGCGCCTGCCCGGGCAGGCCGTGGACACCAGCTCGCCGACCGAACTCGGCGCGCTCGTCCCCTCCCGGTACGACGCGGGCTTCGCCGAGCTGACGGCCGCCGGGCTCGCCCTGGCCGTACGGCGCACCGCGCGGCTGATGGCGCTCGCCCTCACCGAGAACGGCCTGCACCCCGACCCGGCGGCCCGCCTGCCCCTCCACGGCGGCGCACCGCGCCCGGCGGGGGAGCCCGACGTGCTCGTGCTGCGCCCCGAACAGGTCGCCGCCGCCTCGGTGTTCCTGCGGGGCTCGGCCCTCGGCGAGCTGGTCCGCCAGCAGGACCCGGTGCTCGCGCGGACCGTCGTCGCGCTCGGCTTCGCGACCCCGTGGTCCGAGACCCTCGCCGCCGAGGTCGTCGCCGACCTGCGGGAGCTGCGGGACTTCTTCGCGGACGCGGCGGCGGCCGGCGATGCGGTGATCATGCGGGGGGCGTTGTGAACGGGCCGTCCGGCACGGCGGGTTACGGCGCCGAGGCGCAGGCGCTGGCCGTCCAGTACGAGAGCGTCACCTTCGCCGAGGTGCACCGCGAGATGCTCCACCTCTTCCCCGCGCCGCCCCCCCCCCGCCGCCGCCGCCCCGCCGGGGCCGGGGGTAATTCGCCCGTCGTCGCGCTGGTGTCGGTCAGATGGCGAACTGGCGTAGGTGGTGGCGGAGTTGCTCGGCGTCGGGGGTGCCCGCCGTCAGGGTGACGTAGCCGTCCGGGCGGACGAGGACGGTGGCGTCGCCGGTGAGGCCGTAGGCGCGGCGCGCGTGGCCGTCCGGGTCCTGGACGGCGGCCTCGCGGAGGCCGGGGAGCGGGGGGAGGAGCGGCGGGCCGGGGCGGTCGGTGAACCTCAGCAGGGTGAAGTGCGGTCCGCGGAACAGGTCGAACAGGCGGGTGGGGCCGTCGGTGGTGCGGCAGGGGGCGTCGGGGGCGCGGTCGCCGGCGCGGATGCCGGTGGCGTCGTCGAGGTCGCGGCCGAGCGGGCCGCCGCGGTAGCCGAGGGAGAGGCCGGTGAAGTCGCCGCCCGCGGTGGCCGTCAGGTCGGCGAACTGGGCGGCCAGGGCCCGGGCTCCGCCGTCCGAGAAGAGCGTGCGGTGCTGGGCGGAGGTGGCGGCGAGGACGGCGCGGGCGACGGGCAGGCGCTCGGCCTCGTAGCTGTCGAGGAGGGCGTCCGGGGCGCCGCGCAGCGTGGCGGCGAGTTTCCAGGCCAGGTTGTGGGCGTCCTGGATGCCGGTGTTCATGCCCTGTCCGCCGGCCGCGGAGTGGCAGTGCGCGGCGTCGCCGGCGAGCAGGATCCGGCCGCTGCGGTAGCGCTCGACCATGCGGACGGTGGGGCGCCAGGTGCTCGCCCAGGTGAGGTCGTGGAGGGTGACGCCGGGCAGGCCGGCGCGCTCGGCGAAGACGCGGCGGAAGGTGTCGAGGGTGGGCGCGGGCAGCACGCCGTCCTCGTCGGGGATGACGGCGGCGTGGACGGCCCACGTGTCGTCCTGGCGCAGCGGCACGATGGCGAGGGCGCCGGCGCCGAACCGGGCGTCGTTCCAGATGTGCATCCGGTCGGGGGCGAGGCCGTCGATGCGCAACGACGCCATGATGAACCGCTCCTCCTCCCAGGTCTCGCCGAGGAACGGGATGCCGGTGAGCTTGCGGACGGTGCTGCGCCCGCCGTCGCAGCCGACGACGTACCGTGCGCGGATCGCGGAGGTGCCGGCGTCGGAACGGCGGAGTGTCGCGAGCACGCCTTCGCCGTCCTGGGCGCAGTCCACGAGTTCCGTCCCGAGCTCGACCTTCCCGCCGTGCTCCGCGAGCCGGTCGCGCAGCACCGCCTCGGTGTGGTGCTGCGCGAGCAGGACCATGCCGGCGTACGGGCGGTCGGGCGTCGCGGTGTTGGCGGCGGCCGGGTCGACCTCGTGGACGACCCGACTGCCTTCGTACGTGCGGAGCTTGGGGTTCAGCAGGCTGCGGGCGAGGATCGCGTCGGCGGCGCCGAGGTCGTCGAGCACCTCCAGCGTCCTCGGGTTGACCCCCTTGCCGCGCACGCCGCGGTCGCGGAAGTCCGGGTCGCGTTCGACGATCCGGCAGTCGACGCCCGCGCGGGCCAGGCCGACGGCGAGCGCGAGGCCCACCGGTCCGGCGCCGACGACGAGGACGTCGGTGGTTTCGAGCTGTGTTTCGGAGCCAGGCATGGCGGTCTCCCTCGGGTACGAGCCCATAAGATACGGCGGGTTTCTTGCTCCCGACTGTAGACTGGCCCCCATAAGAAACGCAACGTATCTACGGGATCCGGTGATGGGCAGAGCAGCGGTGGGCGGGGCGGAAGCCGGCCGGGCGTCACGCCGGCGGGGCGACGAGCTTGAGCGCGCGATCCTCGACGCGGTGTGGGCGGAACTGGCCGAGCACGGCTACGACCGGCTCACCATGGACGGCGTCGCCGTGCGCGCCCGGACCAGCAAGCCGGTGCTCTACCGCCGGTGGCCCAATCGGCCCGCCCTCGTCATCGCCGCGCTCGGCCGCAACGCCCCCGACTTCCAGGAACCGCCGGACACCGGCGAGTTGAGGGCCGACCTGGCCGCCTTCCTGCTCAGCCTGCTGCACCGCTTCGACGACCTGCCCACGGACGCCGTTCACGGCTTCCTCAT
Organism: Kitasatospora sp. NPDC059747; assembly: GCF_042732955.1. Taxonomy (NCBI): domain Bacteria; kingdom Bacillati; phylum Actinomycetota; class Actinomycetes; order Kitasatosporales; family Streptomycetaceae; genus Kitasatospora; species Kitasatospora sp. NPDC059747. Next base: position 49,671 of record NZ_JBHWGV010000061.1, read on the forward strand.
CGACCTGATGCGCGACCCCGAGCTGCGCGCGCGGTTCCGCGCCGGGCTGACGGCCTTCGGGGCGGTGGACGCGCTGGAGGCGATGATGCGCCGCGCCGCCGACCGCGGGCAGATCAACGCCGCGCGCATCAACCCGCGCACGGCCTCCCTCCCGCTCGACCTCCTGCGCGACGCGTTCCTCCTGGGCGGCGTCGTGCCGTCGGACCAGGTCGTCGACGAGATCCTCGACGACGTCGTCCTGCCCCTGCTCAAGGCGCCTTAGCGCGCGGGGAGTTCAACGGGGGAGGGCTCAACCCGCCCGCAGGGCCGCGAGTTCGACGGCGTGGTCCTGCCAGGCGTACAGCCGGTCGCCGACCAGGGCCGCGTCGTAGCTGCCGCAGCGGGCCGTCGCCTTGGCGCGCGTGTCGCCGGGGAACCAGGCCGCCGTCAGGTTGACGCCGCCGCGCGGTTCGCCCGGGGTGCAGCCCTCGGGCAGCCGGCCGTCGGGGACGGTGGCGGCCAGCAGACGGTCGTAACCTGTGGTGGACATACGATAGTTGACGGTCGTCGCGCCGTCGGGGAGCCAGGCCGGCATCGACGTGCGGTCGGCCTTCGCCTTGGCGCCGGTGGCGTAGGCGGACTCCTCGACGTGCCGCCCCTCCCGCAGGCCGTTCAGGGTCGGGACGGCGAAGGCGGCGAGTGCGCCGAGTCCGATCACGGCCGCCGCGCCGCCGATCACCGCGTTTCGTCGGATGGCCATGGGTCACGCTCCTGGGTGTGGGGGCCGGTGTTGGCCTCTCCATCCTCGGTGGCGCGCCGGACGGCGTCCGTGCACCTCAGGTGCCGGATCGGCTCCCACCGTGGTCGTACGGAAGGGGGCGGGACCCCTGGGGGAAAGGGCGGGGGATGTCGGGGTTCCGGCCCCGGGCCGTCCGTTGTTTGGCATCATCCCGAGGGGGAGCAGGGGGTGGCGAGGACGGTGGGGGACGTGAGGGACGCACGGCCGCGGCGCGCATGGCCGACGGCCCTCGTGGTGCTGGCGCGCGGGGTGCTCCTCGTGATCGGCCTGTGCGCGGTCGGGTTCGGCATCGAGCGGACCGTCGCCGTGAACCAGGACGTGGGCGCGTACACCCGCGCCCCGGTCTGCAGCACCGGCAACCCGTCTGCGGGGTCGGTCTGCGTGCGGCTGGAGAGCGGCCGGGTGACGGACCGGTGGGTGGGCCGCAGCGGGGACTCGACCACCCACAACCTCACGGTGGCGCGCGAGTCGGATCCCGGGGGCAAGGACTACGACGTCGGCGAGGCGTTCTACGACGACGCGGACGTCGGCACGTACGTGCTGCTGAAGGTCTGGCGGGGCGACGTCGCCCAAGTCGAGTACCGGGGCCACAAGTCGGTGTTCCCGCAATTCCGCTTCGGCCTCCTGGCGTTGCTCGCGCTGCTGATCGCCGTGGGCACCGGCCTGGTGGTGGCCGGTCTGCCGGGGATCGACGAGGACGTCCGGTGGCTCGGGGGCGTGGGCCTGGTGCCGTTCTTCTTCGCGGGGTGGGTGTTCGACCTGTTCTTCGGTGCCGTCCACCTGCCGCTCGCCGTGGCGATCGCGCTGATCACGGGCGCCTGGCTGGCCATGACGGCGGGCGCGGTGAAGCTCGCCCACTGAGTCGCCTCGATCCGGCGGTCCGGGGGCGGAACCCGGAGGGGCCGGGGGCGGGGGGGGGCGCCCCCCCCCCCCCCCCCCCGGGTCGGGTGTGGTGCGGGTGCCGATCGTCAGCCGTCGAGGCGGCCGGCGAGGTCGTAGCCGGCCTCGTCGATCGCGGCGGCGACGGCCTCGTCGGCGAGCGGCGCGGTGGCCTCGACGGTGACGCGGCCGGTGGCGAGGTCCACGGCGACGTCGGTGACGCCGTCGATCTTCTTCAGCTCGGCGGTCACGGACGAGACGCAGTGGCCGCAGGTCATGCCCTGCACCTGGAAGACCGCGCGGCCCGCGACGGCGACGGCGGGGGCCGGGGCGGCCGCGGCGCCGGTGCCGCACGAGCCGCAGCAGGAGGAGGCGGTCGCCCCGGCGGCTGACGGGTCGATGGTGGCGGTGGCCTTGCTCATGGTCTGGGCGGTGTTCATGACGCTCTCTCCTCGGGACTCGGGATGGGCGCCGGGCCGGCGCCGGTCTGTTCGACGCCGCCGAGTTAATACCCCCCTAGGGTATCGAGTCAAGACGTTCCCGTGCTCCAGAAATACCCATGGGGGGTATCCGGCGACGTCTTGCGGCAGGTACCCCCCAGGGGTATAAAGGAACCCGGCGCCGCCCCGGCGTCACCGGATACCCCTCCCGGGTACCGATCCCGCAGCGCCACGGACGCGAGGAGCAACGATGAGCACGCAGGCACCCGCCTCCACGGAGGTGGAACTCTCGATCGGCGGCATGACGTGCGCATCGTGCGCCGCGCGGATCGAGAAGAAGCTCAACCGGATGGACGGGGTCTCGGCGAGCGTCAACTACGCCACCGAGAAGGCGAAGGTCAGCTTCGAGGGCACGGTCGAGGTCGCCGACCTGATCGCCACCGTCGAGGCGACCGGCTACACCGCCGCCCTTCCGAAGCCCCCGGCCGTCGTCGGCCCCGCCGCCGGCGAGGACACCGGTGACGCCGAAGAGCTGGCGCCGCTGCGCCAGCGGCTGATCACCGCGGTGGCGCTGGCCGTCCCGGTGATCGCGATGGCGATGGTGCCGGCCCTGCAGTTCGACAACTGGCAGTGGCTGTCGCTGACCCTCGCCGCCCCGGTGGTCACCTACGCCGCCTGGCCGTTCCACCGGGCCGCGTTCACCAACGCCCGGCACGGCGCCGCGACGATGGACACCCTGGTCTCGCTCGGCACCGGCGCCGCGTTCCTGTGGTCGCTGTGGGCGCTGTTCTTCGGCACGGCCGGCATGCCGGGCATGCGGCACGGGTTCGAGCTGACCATCGGCCGCAGCGACGGCGCGGGCAACATCTACCTGGAGGCGGCGGCCGGCGTCACCGCCTTCATCCTGGCCGGCCGCTACTTCGAGGCCCGCTCGAAGCGGACCGCCGGGGCGGCGCTCAAGGCGCTGCTGGAGCTCGGGGCGAAGGACGTGGCGGTGCTCCGGGCCGGCCGCGAGGTGCGGGTTCCGATCGCCGAACTCGCGGTGGGGGACCGGTTCCTGGTCCGTCCCGGCGAGAAGATCGCCACCGACGGCGTCGTGGTCGAGGGCGCGTCCGCCGTGGACGCGTCGATGCTCACCGGCGAGTCCGTCCCGGTCGAGGTCGCCGCCGGCGACGCCGTCACTGGTGCCACCGTCAACGCGGGCGGGCGGCTCGTCGTCGAGGCGACCAGGGTCGGCGCGGACACCCAGCTCGCCCGCATGGCCAAGCTGGTGGAGGATGCGCAGAACGGCAAGGCCGCCGCCCAGCGCCTCGCCGACCGGATCTCGGCGGTCTTCGTGCCGGTCGTGATCACCCTCGCGATCGCGACCCTCGGCTACTGGCTCGGCACCGGCGAGGGCTGGACCGCCGCCTTCACCGCCGCCGTCGCCGTGCTGATCATCGCCTGCCCGTGCGCCCTGGGCCTGGCCACCCCGACCGCGCTGCTGGTCGGCACCGGCCGCGGCGCCCAGCTCGGCGTGCTGATCAAGGGCCCGGAGGTGCTGGAGTCCACCCGCAAGGTCGACACCGTCGTCCTCGACAAGACCGGCACCGTCACCACCGGCCGGATGACCCTGCTCGCCGTCCACACCGCCGAGGGCGTCACCGAGGCCGAGGCGCGTGGGGAGTGCGGGGCCCCTCTGGGAGCCCGCGCCCACCCCAACTCGCGCGCGC
>NZ_JBHWGV010000062.1:0-10256 GCF_042732955.1 Kitasatospora sp. NPDC059747
CCGGCCCGGCACCGGGTCCGCCACTGCGGTGACCGCCCGCGCGGGCCGTCGCGGCCCCCCCCGCCCCGCCGCGGGGGGGGGGGGGGGGGGCGGCGGGGGGGGGGCCCCCCCCGCCCCCCCCGGCGCCGCCGGGGGCGCGGGAGGCTGCGGGGAGGGCGCCTCGGACGGGGTCGCCCACGGGGTCGCCCGCGGGGCGAAGGTCGACGTGCCGGACGGTGCCGGGGCCGGCGTCGGGCCGTTGTGGCACCGGCTGTGAGTGCCGTACACGGCCTCCGACTCGTGGTGGTCGATGTGGTGGTGCACCGACCGACCGCCCTTGGGGGCCTTGGGCCCCTTCGAGCCGCTCGAGCCGCTCGACCCGCTCGCACCGCCGGATCCGCCGCCGGACCCCTTGGACCCGCTCCCGGCTGAGCCCTTCGACCCGTTGCCCGACGTCGTCGGATAGGCCGCCTGCACCACCGCGGCCCCGACGTGCGCGCTCGCCGGGGTGGCCCCGGCGGTGGCCGAGGCCTTGGGTGTTCCCGTAACGACCTTTGTGCCCGTAACGGCAGGTGCGCCCGTAACGGCAGGTGTTCCCGTAACGACCGGAGTGGCCGTGGCGACCGGTGTGGTCGTCGCGATCGGCGTGGCCGTCGCGGTGACCGAGGGCCCGGTCGGCCCTGCGGGGGGCGGGCAGCCCGCGTGGTCGCGGTGCCCGCCGGAGCAGCCGGTGAGCACGAGCGCACCGGCCACCCCCACCCCCGCCAGCGTCAGCCGACGCCTCACACCGACCCCCCGCCCAGGTGGCGCCGGACGAAGTCGATCTCCAGCCGCAGCTGCCTGATCCGCTCCTCCACCACGAGCGACCCGTGCCCGGCGTCGTACCGGTAGACCTCGTGCGGCTTGCCGAGCTCCGCCAGCCGCTCGACGTAGTTCTCGATCTGCCGGATCGGGCAGCGCGGGTCGTTGACCCCGGCGCTGATGTAGACCGGCACCCGCACCCGCTCGACATACGTGAGCGGCGAGGACGCGGTGAAGCGCTCCGGGACCTCCTCCGGCGTGCCGCCGAAGAGCGTGCGGTCGAGCGACTTGAGCGCCTCCATCTCGTCGGCGTACGCGGTGTGGTAGTCCGCGACCGGCACGGCGGCGACGCCGAGCGCCCAGAGTTCCGGCTGCACGCCGATGCCGAGCAGGGTCAGGTACCCGCCCCAGCTGCCGCCGGTGAGCACCAGCCGCCCCGGGTCGGCGAGACCGCTGGTGACCGCCCACTCCCGGACGGCCGCGATGTCCTCCAGCTCGATCAGGCCGACGCGCTCGCGCAGGGCGTCCGTCCAGGCCTGGCCGTAGCCGGTGGAGCCGCGGTAGTTGACCCGGACCACCGCGAAGCCGTGGTCGAGCCAGGCCGCCGGGCCGGCGGCGAAGGAGTCGCTGTCGTGGTGCGTCGGGCCGCCGTGGATCTCGAACACGGTCGGGAACGGGCCCTCGCCGGCCCCCACGGGCCGCTGCACGAGCGCGTGGACGCGCCCGCCGGGGCCGTCCACCCACACGTCCTCGACCGGGATCGAGCCGGGCGGCACCGGGCCGGGCGCCCGCAGGACGACCGTCCCCGCGGTGGAGCGGACGGCGGACGGCTCGGCGGCGGAGGACCAGAGGTACTCGACGGTGCCGTCCGGGCGGGCGGTGGCGCCGCCGACGGTGCCGCGCGGCGTGTCGAGGCGGGTCAGCCGGCCGTCGGCGAGCGCGTACGAGAACAGCTCGCTGCGGGCCTCGTACTCGTGCTCGACTAGCAGCGCCTCGGCGCCGGGCCGCCACTGCGCGGAGACGTCGCCGGGCAGTTCGCGGCCCTGCTCGTCGCGCAGCGGGAGGGCGGTCTCGGCGCCGGTGGCGACGTCCCAGATCATCGGCTCCCAGCGGCCGGTGCGCTGGTGGGCGACGAGCAGCCGGGTGTCGCCCTCGACCGGGGCGAAGCCGAGGCAGGCGACGCCGCGCGGCTCGTCCCGGCCGGTCACCTCGTCGAGCTCGGCGACGGTCTCGACGTCCGCGCCCCCGGCGCCGCCGGGGAGCAGGCGCACGACCCGGATCGCCGAGTGCATCGCGTCGCCGTGCTCGGTGTGGTCGATCGCGAGCAGGGTGCCGTCGTGGCTGAGGTCGCCGACGCCGCCGTACTCCTCGTGCCGGTAGATCTCGACGGCCTCGGCGGCGCCGGGGCGGCGCAGGTGCAGGGTGGTGCCGTCCTCGTCGGTCGAGCGGCCGACGACCACGGTGCCGTCGCGGCCGAGGGCCAGGCCGGCCGAGTAGGAGGGCTCCAGGCCGGGCACGGCCGCCTCGTCGGGGCCGCCGGCGAACGGCTGGCGGCGCCAGACGCCGAACTCGTCGCCGTCGTGGTCGTCGAACCACCACACCGAACCGCCGTCGGGGGACAGCTCGGCGTCGGTGGTGCCGTTCGGGCGGTCGGTGACCCGACGGTGGGTGCCGGTGGCGCGGTCCCAGGCGTAGACCTCGTAGGTGCCGGTCGCGTTGGACACGTACAGCGCCCGGTCGGGGGCGTCCTCGGCCCAGTCCGGCAGGGACACCCGGGCCGCGCGGAACCGCTGCTCCCACGCCGGGACGGCGCTCTTATCCTCGCTCATCCGACCATCCAACCCGATCGGGGGGACGAAGCGGAACGGGCGGGTGGGTTTGGGACCCTCCGGGGGGTGGCGCGCCCCCGCCGGGGGCGTGCGCGGGGCCGGTCCTCGTGCCGACGACCGATTCCGTGCGCTCCGGCTCGCGTGCTCACGCCTTCGGTGCCGACGCCCGGTTCCGTGCTCACGCCTTCGGTGGCGACGCCCGGTTCCGTGCGCTCCGGCTGTGGCGCCGACGCCCGGTTCCGTGCCCCCACGTCGCGCGGGGGACACGGAACCGGCAGCCGCCACGGCGGCTCAGGCGCCCGGGACGCGGTCCAGGAAGCCGGCCACCGAGGCGATCCGCCCGTCCGGACCGGCCGTCAGCACGTCGAAGCCGATCACGATCGGCTCGGCGCCGGCCGGGCCGAGGTTCCAGGTGAACCGGGCGATGTCGTGGTGCGCGTCCACCGGCCCGAGGGTGAACTCCAGCCCCGGGAACTGGGCCTGGGCGGCGCCGATCAGCGCGTCGATCGAGTCCCGGCCGGTCACCGCGGCCAGCGGGTCGGTGTAGCGGCCGTCCTCGGCCCACACCTCGTCGATCAGCTTGCGGCGGGCGGCCGGGTCGGTCTCGTTCCAGACCGCGAGGTAGCGCTCGGCGAGCTGCTGCAGGGCGGCGGTGGTGATCTCGGTCATCGTCTTCTCCCTTGTCCCGGTGGGGTGTTGGGCGGGTCGTTCCCGCTGCTCACAAAGGTAGGGACGGGCGGGCGCGGGCGAATCCGTCACGTATGGGTAAGGGGGTGCGTACGTTCGCCGGTCACCGTCCGGCGGGGGTGGGTAGGGTCGGAGCCATGCTGTACGGGAGGGAACGCGAGCAGGCCGTCGTGGACGGGCTGTTGGACGGGGCGCGGGAGGGCCGCAGCGGCGTGCTGCTGCTGGCCGGGGAGCCCGGGATCGGCAAGACCGCCCTGCTGGACCACGCGGTCGCGGCGGCCGGGGACGGCTTCCGGGTGATCCGGGCGGCCGGTGTCGAGCACGAGGCCGAACTGCCCTACGCCGGGCTGAGCCTGCTGCTCGCGCCCGGCCTCGACCGGCTGTCCGCCCTGCCCGGACCGCAACGCCTCGCGCTGGAGACGGTGTTCGGCCTCACCGCCGCTCCGGGCTCCACCAGCCGCCTGCTCACCGGGCTCGCCACGCTCGGGCTGCTCGCCGAACTCGCCGCCGACCGGCCGCTGCTGTGCGTCGTCGACGACGTCCAGTGGCTGGACCGCGCCTCCTGGGACGCCCTGCTGCTCGCCGCCCGCCGCCTCCAGGCCGAAGGCGTCGCGCTCCTGCTCGCCGCCCGGTCGGACGGCAGCACCGCGGAGGCCCGACTCGGCCTGCCCGAACTGACGCTGGCGCCACTCCCCGAGGACGACGCCACCCGGCTGCTCACTCACCGCGCCGGCCCCGACCTGCCCGCCCCCGTCCGCCGCCGGCTGCTCGCCGAGGCCGCCGGAAACCCCCTCGCCCTCACCGAACTCCCCGTCACCGGACCGGAGACGGCCGCACCGGGCAGCCTCCCGCTCACCAGCCGGCTGCTCATCGCCTTCCACGGCCAGGTCACCGGCCTGCCCGCCGCCACCCAGACGCTGCTCCTCGTCGCGGCCGTCGAGGAGAACGGCGAACTCGACGTCGTCCTGCCCGCCGCCGAGACCCTCGGCGCCTGCGCCGAACACCTCGCCCCTGCCGAGGAGTCGGGCCTGGTGACGGTCGCCCCCGACCGCCGGCTCGCGTTCCGCCACCCGCTCCTGCGCGCCGCCGTCCTCCAACGCGCGCCGCACCTCCAGCGCCTGGCCGCACACCGGGCCGTCGGCGCGGCCCTGCCCGACGGCGACCGCCGCACCTGGCACCTCGCCCTCGCCGCCACCGCCCCCGACGCCGACCTCGCCGACGCGCTCGAACGCACCGCCGTCCGCGCCGGGACCCGCGGCGCCCACGGCGGCGCCGCCGCGGCCTACGAACGCGCCGCCCGGCTCACCCCCGACCGCGACGCCGCCACCCGCCGCCTCGTCCTCGCCGCCGAAGCCGCCACCGAGGAAGGCCGGCTGGAGCACGCGGAGGCCCTCGCCGACCAGGCGGCCGCCCGCACCGACAGCGTCCTCGCGCACGCGCTGCTCGACCACGTCCGGGCCACCGCGCACTTCTGGCGCGGCTCCTACCCGACCGCCCACCGCCTGCTGCTCGACGCCGCCGGCACCGCCGTCGAACCGCCGCACGCCGCCCGGATGCTGCTCCAGGCCTTCCACGCCGCCTGGTACGCGGGCGAGGAGCCGGTGGCCGCCGTCCTCGACCGCCTCGCCGCCCTCCCGCTCGCCGACGACGACCCGCTCACCCCGCTCGCCCGCCACCTGACGGCCGCCGTCCTCCCGGCCCTCGGCCGGCCCGCCGGGCCGCTGCCCACCGCCCGCGCCACCGCCGACGCCGCCCGCGCGGCCGGCGCCGACACCCCGGCCGACCTCGTCCAGCTGTGCGGCGCCACCCTCGTCCTCGGCCGGGACGACGAGACCGCCGAACTCGCCGCCGAACTCGTCGCCGAAGCCCGCGCCAAGGGCGCCGTCGGCGTGCTGCCCACACTGGGGTTCTTCCTCGCCGAGGCCGAACTCTTCCACGGCCGCCACCGCGACGCCGAGGTCACCGCGACCGAGGCCCTCGACCTCGCCCGCGACACCGGCCAGCACCAGTGGGTCAGCCAACTCGCCGCCCTGCTCGCCTACCTGGCCGCCCTCGCCGGCACCACCGACACCTGCACCCGCCTCGCCGCCGAAGCCCTCGCCACCACCGGACCGCAGACCGCCGCCCCCGCCTCCGGCGAACCCTGGGCCCACTGGGCGCTCGCCCTCGACGACCTCGGCCACGGCCGGGCCGGCGACGCCGCCGACCGCCTGCACACCCTCACCACCGGCCGCTACCGGCACCACGTCAGCGCCACCCGCGCCGTCCCCGACCTCGTCGAGGCCGCCGTCCGCCTCGGCACCCCCGACCGCGCCGCCGAGCCGTACGAACGCTTCGCCCGCTGGAGCGCCGCCGCCGGCCGTCCCTGGACCGAGGCCCTGCGCCTGCGCTGCCAGGCCCTCCTCGGCCCCGACGAACTCGCCGAATCGGCCTACCGCGCCGCCCTCGACCTGCACGAGGGCACCCACCGCCCCTTCGAACAGGCCCGCACCGCCCTCCTCTACGGCGAGTGGCTGCGCCGCGCCCGCCGCCGCACCGACGCCCGCCCCCACCTGCGCGCCGCCCTCGAAACCTTCGAACGCCTCGCCGCCCACCCCTGGGCCGCCCGCGCCCGCACCGAACTCACCGCCACCGGCACCACCGCCCCCACCCCGACGGCCCCCGACTCCCCCCTGGCGGCCCTCACCCCGCAGGAACTCCAGATAGCCCGCCTGGCAGCTCGCGGCCTCACCAACCGCGACATCGCCGCCCAACTCTTCCTGAGCCCCCGCACGGTCGGCCACCACCTCTACAAGGCCTACCCCAAACTGGGCATCACCTCCCGAACCGCCCTCGCCGACCTGCTCTGACGCCCCGCCCGACACGGCTCGGACCGCCCCGCCGCGCTCAGGGGGGAATCCCGATGGAACGCGCGGCCGAGCAGGGTGGATACTGCTCTGCGCGCCGGTCTGTGATCACTTCCGCGCGGTCCCGGACCGGGACCCCGCCGGCGCTGTTTCGCGTTACCCGAAAGTCCTGGAACGCCCTGGGGGATGGACATGTCCATAAGACGTCACATCGGCATCGCCGCGGCTCTGGTGAGCTCCGCGATCGCCGGAACCACGCTGTCGGTGGGCGCCGCACACGCCGACGCGACCACGCTCTACGTGAACAACAGCCCGACCGCGCACTGCTCGGACGCCGGCACGGGCGCCCAGGCCCAGCCGTACTGCACCGTGCAGGCCGCCGCCGACGCCGCCCAGCCCGGCCAGACCGTCCAGATCGCCGAGGGCGCCGGCACCTACGCCGAGCAGGTCACCGTCACCCACTCGGGCACCCCCGGCCACCCGATCACCTTCCAGGGCCTGCCGGACACCGACAAGCTCCCCACCGCCCAGGTCGGCGTCGTCGGGGGGCACGGCTTCTCGCTCTCCAAGGTCCACGACGTCACCATCCAGGGCCTGGCGTTCAACACCGCCCAGGAGGCCGTGCTCGTCGCCGACTCGGACCGGATCGTCGTCGACGGGAACACGCTGCTCGGAGCCGGCTCGGCCAAGGCTGCGGGCATCCGCCTCACCGGCGCCACCACGGCGAGCACCGTCAGCCGCAACCGCATCGGCGCCAGCGGCGGCGCGGGCATCGCCGTCGACCCGGGCGTCACCGGCACGGTCGTCACCACCAACGCCCTGACCAGCAACATCGGCGGCGGCATCGTCGTCACCGACGCCCCCGGCACCGTCGTGACGAGCAACACCGTCGCGGAGAACTGCGGCACCGGCGTCTCGCTGGCCGGCGCGTCGAGCGGCGCGGTGATCGAGAACAACATCATCACCGCCACCGGCCCGACGACCATCCGCTGCCCCCAGGCCGGCCCGGTCGAGTTCGTCGTCTCGGCCGGCTCGGTCACCGGCACCAAGGCCGACTACAACGTCGTCCACCCCGGCACCGGTGTCAACGCGGGCAGTCAGGCCTACTCCTGGGCCGGCACCGTCTACACCTCGCCCGCCGCCTTCACCGCGGCCACCGGCCAGGGCGCGCACGACGTCGACACCGACCCGGGCTTCAACCTCGGCGGCAACTCCAACGACGACGTCACCCCGCAGCGCGACACCAACGCGCTGGACTCCGCCGACGCCGGCGCACCCGGCGAGCTGACCACCGACCTGCTGGGCAACCAGCGCGTCGACGACCCGCTGGTCGACAACACCGGCACCGGCACGGCGACGTACTACGACCGCGGCGCCATCGAGCGCCAGAACCCGTTCGCGGTCGGCCTCAGCTGGGACTGGAACAACCGGATCCCGGCCGGGCACCCGCTGGACAAGGCGTTCCTCGGCATCGTCTACTCGCCGTGGTCCAAGGCCACCGCGACGATCGACTTCGGCGACGGGACCGGCCCCCAGCCCTTCACCCCCTCGCAGGTGGTCCACACCTACCCCGGCCCCGGCACCTACCGCGCCGTGCTCAGCGCGACCGACGGCCTCGGCAACACCAAGACCTCCACCACCAACATCACCGTCGACCCGGTCGGCCCGCTGTCCGCGCCGACGATCTCGGCGGTGCAGGGCGGCGGCTACGCGCCGACGCACGTCCAGTTCTTCATCGGAGGCGACAGCCCCTGGCCGGTGGCCACCACCACGGTCGACTTCGGGGACGGCACCAGCACGGTCGTGAAGGGCTCGCCCTGGGGCATCCCGCACGACTACCCGCACGTCGGGACCTACACCGTCACCGCCACCGTGGTCGACGACCACGGACGCTCCACGACGAAGTCGGAGCAGGTCGGGGTCGGGGTCAACGGCCAGGTTCGCGCCGGCACCCCGGTGACGGGCCGTTGGGACGGCGGCGCCACCCACGTGGGCGTGTTCTACAACGGCGTCTGGTGGCTGAACCCCACCAACGACAACAACAGCCTCGTCACCCAGGCGACCTTCGGCCAGGCCGGTGACGTCCCGGTGGCCGGCTCCTGGGACGGCGGCCACGACCAGCTCGGCATCTACCGCGACGGCGTCTTCGCGCTGCGCCACGACGACGCGAGCGTGACCGCGGTCTCCTTCGGCGCGCCGGGGGACATCCCGGTGCCCGCGCGCTGGGACGGCAACGGCCACGCCCAGCTGGCCATCTACCGGCCCGGCACCAACACCTTCGCGGTCCGTCACGACGACGGCAGCGTCACCACGGCGACCCTCGGGGACCCGGGCGACCTCCCGATCGTCGGCGACTGGGACGGCGTCGGCCACATCCAGCTCGGCATCTTCCGCTGGTCCCACCAGCCGGGCGGCGCCAGCACCTTCGCCCTGCGCCACGACGACGGCAGCTTCTCCACCGCCGCCTACGGTGCTCCCGGTGACTTCCCGGTCACCGGCGACTGGCTGGGCCGCGGTCGCACCACCTTCGGCATCTACCGCCCGCCGACGGCGACCTTCGCCCTCTCCAACGCCTACGCGGGCGCGCCCGACTCCGTGTTCGCCGTCAGGACCTGAGCCCCGGCGCAGTACCCTCGCCACCACTGCACAGGCCCGGTGCCCCCTCCCAGGGACACCGGGCCTGTCCCGTTCCACCCGGCGGCGCCTGAGCCCACGTCACGCAGAAACGCCAGAGGGCCTACCGGATTTCTCCGATAGGCCCTCTGGACTGGGTCGGGGTGGCGGGATTTGAACCCACGGCCTCTTCGTCCCGAAGCAACCCGGGCACCCGTCAGGCCTCGGTCAGCAGGTCGCTGACCTGCCCGAACGGTCCCCGAGCGTCCGTGGCCGTCCGCCGAAGTGCGCACCCGTTGTAGCGCAGTTAGACACTCAGCTTGGCTGTCGCACGCGGCTCACCCAGGCCGTACCTACAGCAGCTTGTACGCCCACCGCTCGGCATCCATGCTGCCCGCAGGCTGCTCTACCAATCCGGTGACCGCACGCCGCACGAGCACCGAGCTTCGCTCCGCCCAGATCTGGTCCCCAGATGCCAGGAACAGCGGCTGATCGAGGTTGAACACGTAGCAGCCGGGCTCGAAGTCAACGCGGTCCAGGAGCAGCATCCTGGGGCCGTGGCCGGTGAACCGTTGAGCATCATGCGGGCCATCATCATCCGGTTCCGGTGGCCTGCACACCTGCGTTACAAGGATTGGCGTCTGACATCCTGCCTGGCCTGGCCTGGGCGCCTGCGGCCTGACGTCCTAGCGAACCCCTGCGCCGTAGATTCCGCGACTGACCGTCAGATACTCCTGGATCTGGCACGGCTGTGGCACGCCCGCGCCGCTCGATGAGAACTATCGGCGGCGCGGTCCGCCATGGCCTCACACCGCTGGCCGACCTGGCCGAAGCATCCACAGGTAGCCCACTGCCAGTGCACAGCGACGATGTCAACGACGGAACATCCGCTCGTATACGAGGAGAAACGGTGCCACGTAGCCGGAAGCCTCCGGGACAGTTGCGCGACCGCTCCAGACCAGGAGCACGCCAGCGGCCAGGGCAAGCGTGTAGACCACCCCACCCATCCACGCCTGTGTACCATCCGCGCCAGGCCCAATCGGCCCTGGTGCCGCCTGGACGTCTGCGTGAGTGTCTTCCATACTGTGGTCGGTCCTTCCGTAATAGTGGGCAAGGCCAGGGAGACCACCCGACGATTAGGCCCGCGGGTGGTCTCCCCTCGGAGAATTTCTCCGTTCGAGATCGGCACGCCATAGTGTTCACCACCTGTTCCCTTCACCGCAAACGCACTGGTAAGAACGCCATTCAGGAGAATTCGGCGTCCGCGTGACCTTTCCGCAGGGTGTCCGAACTATCGACCAAGAAGCCCACGGTGGCGGAGCCCGTGAAGTCTCGCGCCTGAACTTCCTCGGGGCCACGCCCGCTTGGCTGTGGCTTCCGTACGACAACGCAACCGATGGCCCACACCACCTGGCACCTCTGCCTATGCCCTCAACGACGCGTTCGGCACCGTTCGCGAGCCCGGAAACGACGCTATTAACGACGCGTTCGGCACCGTTCG
>NZ_JBHWGV010000062.1:10356-52845 GCF_042732955.1 Kitasatospora sp. NPDC059747
CGAGCCCGGAAACGGCGCTCTCAAGGACGCGTTCGGCACCGTTCGCGAGCCCGGAAACGGCGCTCTCAAGGACGCGTTCGGCACCGTTCGCGAGCCCGGAAGCGACGCTCTCAAGGACGCGTTCGGCACCGTTCGCGAGCCCGGAAACGGCGCTCTCAAGGACGCGTTCGGCACCGTTCGCGAGCCCGGAAACGGCGCTCTCAAGGACGCGTTCGGCACCGTTCGCGAGCTCGGAAACGACGCCCTCAACCGCCCGCCCAGGGCTAGGGTTGCCGTTCTTTCATGGTCTCGTATGGCTTGAGCTCGTCATGGATGCCGCCGGACGACTTACGCCGAGTGGGACGGTTCCCTCCTCGATCGGGCAGCTTCGCCGCCCCTGGGGGTTCCTGGTATGCCCTTGGGTGTCCGGTTGAGGAGGGAACCGTCCCGCGACCCACCACGATCACCCCACGATCGATGCACCCGTGCGCCTTGCCTCCTCCCCCTCCGAGAGAGGGCCGGGGTCTGGGGCGGAGCCCCATGCTTCTCGCTGCCGCTCATCGAGGCAGGGCCGGCCGAGCGGGTGCCGCGCGGCGCTGTGCGCCGCGCGCGCGTCTTTGCCTTGGTGGAGCTGAATTCGGCAGTGTGGCCGAACCAGGCATGCGGGCCCGCGGCGCCTGTCATCATGACTGGTTGCTATTCGAGCCGCCCCGTGGGGGCGGCAACAACAGGTCGCGCTCCGGGTGGCTCTCGCCGGTGACCTTGCCCTGGACTCCGAGGTCCTGGCGGGCGGCGTTGTGGAACTCGTTGATGGCGGCGAAAATGGCGCGGTTGCGGGCGCGCCACTCGTCGAGGGTGCCGTGGACCTTGCCGCCGGCCTGCCAGTCGATTTCGATGGCTGCCGCGTTGAGCTGGTGTGCTGCCTCTACGACCTCGTCGCCGCCGAGGAGCATGATGCGCTCGAATGCGCGGCCACGCTGCCAGCCGGCGTCCGCCAGCCCAGCGATGAGCTCGTGCTCGCCCTTGTTGCTCGTGTGGATGCCTTCCTTGTGCTCGTAGAGCTGGACGGCCAGGAAGACGCACGACCTGATCTTGTCGATATAGCCCTCGTACGCGTTGAGCTTCTTCTCGTCCCACCTGGTCAGCAGCTCGTGTTGTTTCCGGTGCCGCTCCATCGCATGGTTGGTGAGGTGCGTTGTCAGCGCACCCACGAGGACGGCTGCGATCGTCACAAGCTGCTCGGCCGCGGCCATGTCGCCCCCAAGACATGAAGTTCTCTTGATGTCTTGGGGATTCTAGGAGTTGGACGGGATGGGCTGCCCTACGAACGGCTGACTTGGCGCAGGTCTGTCGGCTCGCGCTGTGGGCATGCAGGCTGAAACATTGGGGGGCGGGCCGGCTGGCGTTGTGGCCCCCGGGACGGGCGCGTGACACTGTGACAGCTGCGACGGCTGCGCCCGATGTTTCAGCCGGACCCCGGACGGAAGCGAATCCCGCTGCGTGCGGAGACCCGCGGTCGCTCAGGGGTTGATCGGTACCTCGTAGACCAGTTCGCAGAGGCCTGCGGGGAGGACGATGTCGGCTGTCTCGACCGCACGGCCGTCGTCGGCGACGTACGTGCGGCGGATGTGCGTGACGAGCGAGCCGCGCTGCACGCCGAGGAGTGAGGCTTCCTCGTCGGTCACGTGCCGGGGCTCGGGCTGTTCGGTGAAGTGGCTTACCGTGATGCCGATCTCCGCCATGCGGCTGACCACGCCGCGGCCGGCAAGAGGTCCGCCCTCCGGCAGGACGACGATCGTGCCAGCCGTGAGCTCGTAGGGCTCCCAACTGGTCGACAGCTGGATCGGCTTGCCGTCAGCGAAGTACTCGTAGGACGTGCGGACGCAGAGGTCACCCTCGGCGATGCCGAGGCGGGCCGCGATGTCAGCCGGCGCCGGAACCTTGGCGTCGGTGCGGCTTTCCCAGGTACCCCGCCGGCCGAGGCTGGTCATGTCGGCCTGGAAGGGAGAGCCTCCGCGGTCCTCGCGCGCCCGGGAGCGGACCAGTCGCAGCCGCTGGCGCGGCTCGGCGACGAAGGTGCCCGAGCCCGCGCGGCCTTCCAAAGCGCCCTGGAGGATGAGCAGTTCCTGCGCGCGACGCACGACATTGTCACCCACGCCGAACTCGCGTGCGAGCTGAGCGCGCGAGGGCAGACGGTCGCCCGGTGCCCATTCCCCGCTGGCGACGCGCTCTTGCAGGGCGTCTGCGATGCGCAGGTACGGAGGTTGCTCACGCATATGGAAAATCTAGTCCACTAGGTCTAATCTAGTTAACTAGATTCGCTCTGAGTGGCCAAGAAGCTACGGAGGGGTGTCCTGTGTTCCCGTGCGCTCGGGCACGTGCTGACGGCATCGCTGCTGGTCTCCTGGCCCTCGGGCTCGATCCGCAGATGAAGGATCACGGCAATCACGCCTGCATAGAGATGGAGGTGCCGGACTCGGCAATGGTCGAGTCGTGGGGAGGTCTCCTGGCGCTGCTGGAGACAGCCGACCAGTTCGGACTTGTCAGCAGCGCCAGCCGCGGCCTGATCGCATGGGCCGCCGTCCGCATGGATGCGCCCGCGACGGACGATGCAGTCGCCGTCGCGGGGCAGTGCCGTCAGCTGTATGGGAGCTGATCAGCGTGTTCGACCTTATCTGTCCCGCCCTGCCGCAGTACCGCGGTTCCACCGATGACAGCCGGAGGAGGTGAGCGCGGCATGGCTGTCCGATACACGCGCGTGGCCGACGACCTCCGGCGCCGGATCGGCTCCGGGGCGCTCGCAGCCGGCAGCAAGCTGCCCCCGGAAAGCGAGCTCGCCACGACCTACGAAGTCGGCTTGCCGACCCTCCGCAGGGCTCTGGAGGAGCTCCAGTCCGAAGGGTTGATCGAGAAGTTCCACGGCAGTGGGAACTTCGTTCGTCGCCCAGTCCAGCCGATCACTTACGCTGGCGGCCGCCACCCGCAGGGCCCGCCGACGGCTCACTCGTCTGCGCTGCGGATCAAGGTCAAGGTGGCCGAGGTCAAGGCGGCGGGTGAGCTCCAGTCGTTGCTCCGGGTCCGCGCCAATACCCCGGTGGTTGAGCGTCTCTACCTCAGCGAGCTGGCCGGTCGCGTGTGCAGTCTGGCGCGTGTCTACGTGCCGCGTGCGCTGGACGCTCCTCTCCCGGAAGCTCCGTGGTCGCCCTGGGGCGACGACATCCGCGCGCATCTGCTCGCGCGCGGCATCTCGTGCACGGCGACTGCCGATCGCGTCACCGCGCGCTTTCCGAGCGCCAGGGAGGCTGACGCGCTTCGCATCGTCGCCCGGATTCCTGTCCTGGCGATCGAGCGCACGTCGGTGGACAGCGCCGGACGCGTTGTGATGGGCGTGTTGCTGGTGCTCCCCAGCGATCGAGCCGAGGCGGTTTTCTCGACCGGCGGAGCCGAGTTGACGGAGGCCGGGAAGTGACGGGGCACAGCGGGAGGTCTCAGGCATGGCTGTCCCGTCACCAGAAGTCCGTCGGCGCGGCCCGAAGTCTGCTCCGAGAGTTTCTGGCCGACGTCGACGACGGGCAACTGTTCCTGAGGTCCGGCGAGCTGGTCCTGTCCGAGCTGGTCAACAACGCCCTTCAGCACGCTCGGGTGCCAGGCCGTTTGATCTTCGTCCGATTCGACATGGAACCCGGGCTGCTCTGCATCGAGGTTCACGACGCCAGCCGGCGGCTCCCGAAGATGCGCACGGCGGGCAGTGAGGACGAGTCCGGCCGCGGTCTGAGGTTGGTTGACCAACTCGCGAAGGAGTGGGGCGTGCTCCCCCGTGAGGGTGTGGGCAAGTCGGTCTGGGCGTTGGTTGCCCCGGCGGATGGGGGCGCGTCGTGAGCGCTGACCAGACCGCGCAGCATCAGCGAGAGGTCGAGGAGAACACGCCGATGCCCAGCATGAACGGTGGAGAGACCAACGCCTTCGGCCCGGTCGTGGCCTCGATCGACGGCATCATGCCCGAGGCGGAGTTCGACCGGCTCCCCGACGCGCTTGCGGCACTGCTCGGGGAGGTCGACCAGCTGACGGTGTGGGCATGGCACCGGGACTTCATTGAGTGCGGCCTCGGCCGGCCCGGTGCGGCGGGATTCATCGCGGGTCAGGTGCGGAGGGCGGGCAGCTGGACGCTGGCGCTGTACGTCGGCGACCTGTTGGAGCCTGCGGAGCCCCACATGATCAGGATCCGTCCGGCCCATACGGGCGGCACGGAGACGAACGCGCAGGCTTCTGTTCAGCCCAGCGCACTCGGCTGACGGACTTCGAACAGGGAGGGGAAGTGCAGCCGCTCCGGGCCGATCGCGCCCGTAGGCCGGC
The DNA here is from genome assembly GCF_042732955.1 of Kitasatospora sp. NPDC059747. NCBI lineage: Bacteria > Bacillati > Actinomycetota > Actinomycetes > Kitasatosporales > Streptomycetaceae > Kitasatospora > Kitasatospora sp. NPDC059747. Next base: position 14,689 of record NZ_JBHWGV010000062.1, read on the forward strand.
CAGGCCACCCCGGTCCTGAGGCGCTGACTACGGCTGAGCCCGGACACATCTCCAGGACGGAGAGGTGTCCGGGCTCTTGCTGTTCCGGCCGCGGGACGAATTGCTCAGGCCACGGCGGGGTACTGCCACGCCAGCCCCGCGAGCAGCTCCGCCCTGGCTTCGATGACCGCCATCCGGGCCTCGCGCTCGGCGCTGTCGACGTGGGCGGCCTGGCTGGTCACTTGGCCGGGCCACTTGCGGTAGTGCAGGCCGACTTCCGGGGAGAACCAGCCGCGGCTCACCGCGCTGAGCGCGAGGAGGAGGCCGGTGTCCTCGGAGGCAGGGAGGGCCATCCAGGCGCCGAGGGCCAGCAGCAGGTCGCGCCGGATGCAGAGCGTCGCCGGGTGGACCTGGGCGCGGTAGCCGTGGGCCTTCCAGTGATCCAGGACGGCGCCGCGTTCGATGGGGCCGGCGGGCGGGTCCTGGTCGAAGCCGACGAACGAGCCGTCCGGGAGCAGGTCAAGGACGCGCGAGGTCGTCCAGCCGATCTCGGGGTTCGAGGTGAGCGCGGCGATATCGCGGGCGAGGGCGCCGGGGGCCAGCATGTCGTCGGCGTCCAGCACCTTCACGTACTCGCCCTCGGCCCGCGCCAGCGCCATGGTCCTGGCCATGCCCGCGCCACCCGGTCGGCCTTGGCGGAAGCTGATCCGGACGTCGTCGGGGACGTAGGGGGCGACCTGGTCGCTCTTGCCGTCTTCCTGGATCAGCCAGAGCCAGTCCCAGCCCTCCGGTAGTTCCTGCTCGCAGAGCGACTTGTAGGCGTCCGGCAGGAACGGCGCGGCCGGCGGGTGGACGGCAGTGACGATGATGATGTGCCGCTGCACGGCCCTCACCACCTTTCCAGTTGAGTGGTGAAGGTCAGCTCCGTGCGGTCGCCCGGGAGGGTGACGTCAGCGATGTCCACGACGCGCCCCTTGACGTCGAAGGATGTCTTTCGCAGGACCAGGACGGCGGTGCCGGGCGGCAACTCCAGTTCCTCGGTCTCTTCGGCCGTCGGCGGCCGCGCGGTGACGCGCTCGACGATCCGGTCGACCTCTATGCCGACCGTGTGGAGCTGGTTTTGCGTCCCGCCGGGCCAGGGTTCCTTCGTGGCGTCCAGAAGGTCGGGGTTGCCCGCGATCATGTCGTGGACCAGGTACGAACGGGTGAGGTTGAAGGGGGCCGTTTCCGTGCGGTAGCGCGTACGGAAGGTGCGCTCCAGCAGCGTCGTTCCTTCCGCCACTCCGAAGGCGGCGGCCCACTCTGCGTCCGCGGTGATCCGCTGGTACTCGGCAGCGAAGACCAGGTCGTCCAGCTCCAGCCCGGTGTCGCGCTCCGTCGCACCAGTCTGTTGGCGCTCCGTCAGCGAGCCGCGCGCGCGGTCCTTCTCCCACTGGTGCCGGTCGTTGCTGCGCTGTACGAGCTTGCGGGCCTTGCGGACGAAGTTGCCGCGGCCGTGCTGCTTCTCGATCAGCCCTTCGGACTGGAGGAGGGCCAAGGCCTGGCGGATGGTCGGGAGGCTCTTGCTGTACCGCTCGACGAGGCTCGTCTCTGCTGGCAACCGGTCGCCGGGCTTCAGCTCGCCGGCCCGGATGAGCCGGCGCAGGTCGTCCGCGATGCGCTCGTACGCCTTCGCCATGGTGATCACCGTCCTAGTCGGCTAGCGGACACCAGCATACGAGTCCTCAAGAGGACTTGACGAGTTGGGGTGGCGTAGCTCATAGTCATGGGCAACTCCTAAAGAGGACCTGAAGACAGGATCTCTTGAGGAGTTGCGGGCGGCTGCGCACGGCCGGATCCGCTTCCGATCCCGAGGGGGGCCAAAATGCGACTCGCAATCGGTGACGTCGTCCGCGACCGGAGCGACATGGCGCTGGGCACGGTGGCCGGTGCCGCCGAACAGGCGGACGGCAGCGTCGTGGTGATCCAGCTCTCCGGCGGGGAGCTGCGCCAGGTTCGGCGCTACGACCTGGAGCTGGTGGGCCGCCGACCCGAGTCGGAGCCGGACGGCGGGAGTGTGGCGTCGTGGGGCGTCCGCACCTTCGCGTTCGCCGTGGCGACGCTCGGCGGCGGAGCCGAGCTGGCCTCTGGGGGCGGCTGGCTGTTGGCCTTCCTGGTCGGCCTCGGGTCCTCCTCTGCTGTCATGGCGGCCTTCCAGGCCGTGCAGCGGATGGCCGCCCCGCGGCGCATCCACGTCTGAGTAATCCGTTGCCGGCGGCAGCGGTCGACGGATCAAGGAAGCCCGCTGCCCTGGCTCTCTCCATCCCTCCAGGAGCAGGAGAAGCATGCGCACTTCGTTACACGATCGACGGCCCGACAGGGCTGATGAGTTCGAAGAGCAGGCCAGCCCGCTGTCGGCAGACGAGCAACTCCCGGAGTTTCTCCGTGAGTTGTTCGTCGGCCGGGCGGGCGAGTCCGACACTGAGCGCGCTGTTCGCGTGGACGCTGCCCGGGGCATCCTGGCGGATCTCCGCGAAGACGAGCCCGAGCTGGTCGCGTACGTCGCGGAGCTGCTGCTGGACGCCGCCACGTTCGTGACACGCTGCGCCGACTGCCGGTCTTTCCGGCCGGGGAGGGCCGCGTGAGTCGGCCGACCGTTTACAGTCCGCGGGCCGCACGGCAGTTGGACGCGGTCGCCGTAGAGCTCGCGCGGGCACAGGCCGGGCGGGACCGCGCCGAGGCCGAGGCCCTGGCGCTGAGCGCGCGTATGGCCGCCGAGCGGGGGCGCCAGGAGGCGCTAGCCGAGTTGAGGGCGGTCGCGGAGGCCGAGCGCGAGCGGCGCAGGGCGCGGCGGCGCTCCGAGCGGGCACGAAGGTGGGCCGCCCGCCGGGAAGCCCTGTTCGGCCGTGCGGTGCTGCTGGCCACTCTGGCGGTGATCGCACTGTTCGTGGTGGTGGCGCTGCCGGGGCAGATCAGCTTCCTCGCCCAGCGTTGGCCGCTGCCGATGGCGCTGGCCGGCGGCGGTGCGTTGGAGTCCCTGACGTGGGTCTTCGCACTGCAAGGCCGGGTGCGGGACGCGCGCGGCCTATCCGCGGCAGTGCACCACGCAGGCATCTGGGTTGCCGCCCTGGTTGCCGCGGGCATCAATCTCACCCACGGCGCGCAGATGTGGGGGACCGGCTTCGCGGTCGTGGCCGCGTGCGCCTCGCTCGCCGCGCCGATCACCTGGCACATGTACCTGCACTCGCAGCGGCAGGATGCCGGCGACCCGCGCCAGGCGCGGCGCGACCGCCAGCGGAGGCGCCATCACCGCAAGGTGGCGCAGACCGCGAGGTGGCTGTCCAGCGCGCTGCCTTCGGAGCTGACGCCGGAGGAGTTGTGGGCGCTGGCCTGGCGGGCGGTGCACGGTGCCGAGCCGGGGGTTACTGCGGACCTGCTCACCGCACACGCCAAGGCGTCAGGGTCGGTGGCGAAGCACCTGCGCCCGGGGGACCGGGCCGGCGTGGAACTGCTCGCCCGGCCAGCCGCCAGCTGGCCCACGCTGGGGACGACCGATGTGCGGACCGCTGTGGAAGCCGGCTTCGCCGTTGCCCGTCCGGTCGCCGAACTCCTTCAGGCCGACGCTAGCGGCTCTGCACCGGCCGTGCCGCCGGCAGGGCGTACAACGCCATACAGCCAGCTCAGAGGCCGTACAAGCGCACCACGTACGCCCCGTACAACCTCCGTACCGGGCGCGCCGGACGACGTCGCGATGGAGGCGAAACGCCGTGCGGCACGGGCCTCCATCCGGCGCACCCTTGCCGACGGCCGCGTTCCCTCGCCGACCGAGATTGGGCGGACCCACGGCATGTCCCCCGAGTGGGGTGCCAAGCAGATCCGAACCGTCCGGACGGAACGTCGATCCGGCCCCGTCGGTGCGACCGACAAGTGACCGAGTCATCCCCAAGCTGAATGGACTATGCGATGAGCCTCATCGTGACGTACGTGCACGCCTCTCCCGGGATCACGGTCACCGGGAAGCGACAGGCCGACGGTTGCCCCGTTCTGACACTGGCGACCGAGACGGGTGAGGTCGACATCTTCGGCCCGAACCCGAGGTTCGACGGTCCCGCCGCGCACCTCGCGTTCGCGGAGTCGCTGGCCCTCGCGGCGCACACGTTCCTGGAGCTTGCCCGGGACTACGCCGCCGGGGCGCAGCCGTGGCAGCTGGACCGGCCGGGCGGAGTCGAGCCGGAGAACGTCCCGGACGTCGTCGCCGAAGCCGACACGTCGCGCTCGCTCTGAGACGCCGACGAACTCCCGGAACGCGCACCGCCTGGCAGCACAGCGCGTTCCGGGCCCCTTCGCCACCGATGTGAGGAAGGATCCACAGTGAACCACGACAACGAGGACGACGACGCGCGTGAGCTGTTCGAGCGCCTCGAAGCCGAGTTGAACGCCGACCGCACCGGCCGCCCGGCCGGCCTCGGCCAGGGCGAGCAGCACAGCGCCGGTCCGGCCCTGGCCGTTAGCCACGGCAACCCGGAGACGGACTCGGTGTACGAGAGCGCACCCGCGGCCCCGGTCGACAAGCCGGCGCCCGCCGGTCCGGGGTGGCTGGAGCGCGTCCAGGCGGAGAAGCGCCGACCGGTGGTCCCGGCCTGGCTCCGGAGCAAAGCCGAGTTCCAGGCAGCGGCTCGCTGGACGGCGGGCCACTATGCCCACACCATCGCCTTCCACGCGGCCCGTCTGCCTGCCTACGCGGGCAAGCTTGCGGTGCGCTCGCCCCGCGGTGCGTCCCGCGCGATGCGGGAGTTCCGCCGTTGGACGCGCGACCTCGAAGGCGAGCCGATCCGCGCGTACGCCGTCGCCACCGAGGACGCCGAGCTGTACCTGAAGCTGACCCGTCAGCGCGACCGGCGGGTTGCCGCGCGCGGCTGGCTCACCATCCTGTACGTCCTGATCGCCGCCGCGTTCGTCCCGCTGCTGGTGCTGAGCACACCCGGTTGGATCCAACTGGCACTCGTCGCCGCAGTTGTGCTCGGCCTCGGCGCAGCAGGCGCACCGGCCGATCAGCCGCTGATCTCCCGCGCGGTGATTGCGGCGACGGTGCAGCGACTGACCTCCGAGATGGTGGAGCGGGCCCTGTCCGTGCTGGCCATCAGCGGTATCACCCAGTACCTCTCCAAGGGTGGCCGCATGGAGTTCACGGCCCCGATCACCCGCGACGGGCCCGGATGGCGCGCCGACGTCCAGCTCCCGCCCGGAGTCACGGTCGGCGAGGTGATGGAGAAGCGCGACAAGCTGGCCTCCGGTCTGCGCCGGCCGCTGGGCTGCGTGTGGCCGGAGCCGATGGCGGGCGAGCACCCAGGCATGATGGCACTCTGGGTCGGCGACCAGGACATGAACAAGACGCGTCAGCCGGAGTGGCCACTGCTCAAGGCCGGGACCGTGGACCTGTTCAAGGCGGTCGGCTTCGCTACCGACCAGCGCGGTCGTTGGGTCGACGTCACCCTGATGTACGTCGCGGGCGTCATCGGCGCCATCCCGCGCATGGGCAAGACCTTCCTGCTGCGCCTGCTCCTGCTGATCGCGGCCCTGGACCCGCGCGCCGAGCTGCACACCTACGACCTCAAAGGCACCGGCGACCTGGACCCGGTCGGGGAGAAGGTCTCGCACCGCCACCGGGCCGGCGAGGACGACGAGGACATCAAGTACGCCCTGGAGGACATGCGCGCGATCCGCGAGGAACTGCGCCGCCGCGCCAAGGTGATTCGCTCCCTTCCGCGAGACATCTGCCCGGAGTCCAAGGTCACCAGCGAGCTGGCCGACAAGAAGTCGCTGGGCCTGCACCCGATCGTCATCGGCGTCGACGAGTGCCAGAAGTGGTTTGAACACCAGCTCTATGGGCGTGAGTTGGAGGAGATCTGCACGGACCTCGTCAAGCGCGGTCCGGCGACCGGCATCGTTCTCCTGCTCGCCACGCAGCGCCCGGACGCCAAGTCGCTGCCGACCGGCATCAGCGCCAACGCCTCCGTCCGGCTGTGCCTCAAGGTCATGGGCCAGCTGGAGAACGACATGGTCCTGGGCACCAGCTCCTACCGCAACGGCATCCGGGCCACCACGTTCGCGTGGGCCGACAAGGGCATCGCCTACTTCGTCGGCGAAGGCGCGGACGCCCGGATCGTGCGGGCCGTCAACGTCGACGCCCCCACGGCCGAAGCCATCGCCACCCGCGCCCGAGCAGTGCGAGAGCGGGCCGGCCTGCTCGCCGGATACGCCGCCGGCAAGGACAGCGAGTCGGCAGCCGGGCCGTCCTACGACCTGCTGGCGGACATCCTCGCCGTCGTCCCGGCCGCCGAGGCGAAGGTGTGGTCGGAGACCGTCGTCGCCCGACTCGCGGAGCTCCGCTCGGAGGTCTACGCCGGGTGGGCGCCCGACCAGCTGACCGCCGCGCTCAAGCCGCACGGCATCAGCACCGGCCAGGTCTGGGGCACCGCCGAGGACGGCAAGGGCGCCAACCGGCGCGGCATCACCCGCGCTCACATCGTTGCCGCCACTACGAAGCGTGATCAGAAGGGCGACGCGGCCTGACCTCCGTCGGCGCTAGGTCTAGCACCGGCATCCGCTAGACCTAGCGGCCCCGCTAGCACGCTCAAACCGCCCTGAACAGGGATCTATCGCCTAGCGCCCCGTATCTCGGGGTGCCCGTAAACACCAGGGAGGACGCATGTCCAGCGCCCTGCTGTCCGCTAGCCCCGGCCTGCTGCTCATCACGCTTGGTTACGCATTGCTCTGTGTGGCCAGCCCGTTCGGCGATTGCCGCAGGTGTCGCGGCTTCGGTTTTCACCTCAAGTACGACCGCCGCGGTCGACCCTCCCGCGGGAAGCACTGCCGCCGCTGCGACGGCATCGGCAAGCGCATCCGCGTCGGACGCCACCTGTACAACCTCGCGCGCCGCCTGTGGGCCGGCGCCCGCTGACATCCTCACGAAGGGAGTCCGGCCATGGCCGTCACCGTCTCCACCGCACTGATCTTCTTCGCCATCACCGCGGTCCTTGTCTGGGCCAAGCGAGTCAGCATCCTCGCCGCCGCTGCGATCTGGCTCTCGGGCTTCACCGCCGCCGCGACCGTGGTGGCAAGCCCCATCCACGCGCTGCTCACCGCACTCACCACGGCCGGCCACTGAGCCACCAGTCGACTCGGTGACAGCCGACGCCCGACCGGCAGCACGGCCGGTTGCTGATGCGTCAGCCATACCCGGGGCAGCAGACGACGGATCAGGAAGCCCGCTGCCCCGGCCTCCATCCCATCCAGGAACAAGGAGGTGCTCCAAGGATGCACCACACCACCCCCTCCCCGCTGCTGCGGGCCGCATTCAAGGCCATCGAACGCGGTTGGCACGTCTTCCCGTTGGTGCCCGGCGAGAAGCGTCCCGCGGTCAGGGGCTGGGAATCGCGCGCCACGATCGACCGCTGGCGCGCCGCCCGGTGCTGGACCGCGGGCCGCTACAACGTCGGTGTCGCCACGGGTCCCTCCCGGCTGGTGGTCATCGACCTGGACGTCCCCAAGCACAGCCAGGACCGGCCGCCAGCCGGGACACCGGCCGTCGTGGCTGACGGCCGGGACACCCTTGCTCACCTCGCCGAGCGAGCCGGGAAGCCGTTCCCGGGTGAGACCCACACCGTTCGAACCCGCCGCGGGCTCCACCTCTACTTCGCGGCCCCCGCGGGTGTGGAGCTGCGGAACACCGCCTCGGTCCTCGGGTGGAAGGTCGACACCCGGGCCTGTGGCGGCTACGTGGTCGGCGCCGGCAGCACGGTGGACGGCAACCGCTACCTGGTGCTCCGCGACGAAGAACCCGCGCCGCTGCCGGACTGGATCCGTGAGCTCCTCGTGCCGAGGTCCCTGCCGCCGCAGGTGCACGTCACCACCAAGCTGACCGCGGGCGACCGCCACCGCGCCTACCTGGACGCTGCGGAGGGACGTGAGCTGGAGCGCGTCACCAGCGCCCGCCCGGGGCAGCGGAACCAAGCCCTGTACCTCGCCTCCGTGGCGCTGGGTCAGCTCGTGGCCGGTGGCGAGCTGTCCGCCTCCGAGATCGCCGAGCGGCTCGTCTCAACGGCCCTGGCGAAGGGTCTGGCCGAGCGGGAAGCCCGCGCCACCGTCGCCTCGGGCTTCCGCGCCGGGGCCAAGCGTCCGCGTACGGTCGCGCGGGGGAGGGCGGCGTGAGCGAGCCCTCGTACATCCCGGGAGCCGGCTCGCCGGAGCCGCTGCCGTTGCAGCCTGCGCAGCAGCGCATCCGTACCGCTTGGACCGCCGACGAGCTGATGGCCGCCCAGTTCCCCGAGCCGCGCTGGGCGGTGCCCGGCATCATCTCGGAGGGGGTCAACCTCCTCGCGGGGCCGCCCAAGGTCGGCAAGTCGTGGCTCTCGCTCGGACTGGCGCTCTCGGTCGCCGCAGGCGGCCAGGCCCTTGAGCGGGTCCCGGTGGACTCCGGTCCGGTGCTGTACCTGGCGTTGGAGGACACCGCGCGTCGGCTGCAGACCCGGATGCGCAAGCTCCTCGGTACCGCTCCGGCGCCGTCCACGCTGACGCTCGCCACCTCGTGCCCGGCGCTGCCGCAGGGCGGAAGCGAGGCCATCGCGCAGTGGGTCGAGCGCCACCCGGACGCCCGGATGGTCATCATCGACGTCTTCGCGAAGATGCGCGGACCGTCCATGCCCGGTGCTTCCGCCTACGACGCGGACTACGCGGCTGTGGGGCACGCCAAGCGGATCGCCGATCACTACGGCATCGCGATCGTGCTCGTCCACCACGTCCGCAAGGCCGGCTCGGACGACTTCCTCGCCGAGGTCTCGGGCACCAACGGCCTGGCCGGTGCCGCCGACGCGACCCTGGTCCTGAAGCGCGCCCGGGGCCAGGCCGACGGGGTCCTTCACGTCACCGGACGCGACGTGGACGAGACCGAGTACGCGCTCCGCTTCCACCCGGAGGCGGGTGCCTGGCAGCTCCTCGAAGGCACCGCGGCCGACCACACCATCGGCGACACCCGCGCCGCGATCCTGCGCTACGTGCGCGCGAACCCCGGGGCCAGGCCGAAGCAGATCACCGAGGGGACCGGCCTGGAGCCGGCGCTCGTCCGGCAGACCTGCTCGCGCATGGCCAACGATGCTCAGCTCTTGAGGCGGGCCGGCGGCTACGCCGTCCCGGTCGAGACGGGGGGACAGGGATGACCAGTCACAGCCGTCACAGTGTCACACCCGTCACGGCCGGCCCGCGGTACAGGAGCCGTGAGCAGCTTCCCACGCCCGTGCTCTACCGAGTGGCTGACGTTATGGAGCTCCTGCACATGAGCCGGAGCGTCATCTACGAGCTGATCCGCGAGGGCCGTCTCCGGACCGTCCACGAGGGCCGTAGCCGACTGATCCCGGCCGCCGCCATCACCGAATACGTCGCGCTGCTGGAGCGCGAAGCGAGGGGGAAGCAGTGACCACCCGACGCAGCCGGGGAGACGGCGGGCTCCATTGGGACGAGAAGCGGCAGCGCTGGATTGCGACCGCCAGCCTGGGCTTCGATCCAAGCGGCAAGCGGATCGTGAAGCGGGGGAGCGGCAAGACCAAGACCGAAGCGAAGAACAAGCTGAAGGAGGTCCTGCGGGACTTCGAGGACGGCTTGGCCATCGCGCCCACCAACTACACGGTGGAGAACGCGGTCAACGACTGGCTGACCTACGGCCTCGCCGGTCGCGACGACCAGACCGTGACGACCTGCACGATCCTGTGCCGAACCCACGTAACCCCGGCCCTCGGCGCCCGCAAGCTCCGGGACCTCAGCGCAGAGGACGTGGACAGGTGGTTGGCCGCCAAGGCGAAGACCCTCAGCACGCGTACCCTCCAGGGCCTCCACTCCTGTCTGAACCGAGCCGTCAAGCGCGCCATGGCCCGGGACAAGGTGAAGCGCAACGTGGTCGAGCTGTGCTCCGTCCCCACAGGCCAGCCCGGTCGGCCGTCGAAGTCGCTGACGTTCGCTCAGGCCGAGTCCGTCCTGAGGGCGGCAGAGAAGACTTCCATGTACGCCTACATCGTGGTGTCCCTGCTCACCGGGGCCCGCACCGAGGAGCTTCGCGCGCTGACCTGGGATCACACGTTCCTCAAGGGCCGGCCGGATGCCGTTCCGCCGATCCCGCCCCACATGGCGGTGTGGCGCTCGGTCCGGGCCGGCGGCGACACCAAGACCCGCAAGTCCCGCCGTACGATCGCGCTCCCTTCCCGGTGCGTCGAGGCGCTCTGGGACCACTGGGTGGACCAGGGGTGGGACCGCCTCGCCGCCGGCGACAAGTGGGAGGAGAACAACCTCGTCTTCCACTCCGCCGTTGGTACCGAGCTGGACCCGTCCCACGTCCGCCGGGCCTTCCGGACGGCCATCGCCAAGGCGGACGGGATCAACGCCGCCGACTGGACGCCCCGTGAGCTACGCCACAGCTTCGTGTCCCTGCTCTCGGACAGGGGCGTGCCCCTGGAGGAGATCTCCCGTCTCGTCGGCCACTCCAGCACGACGGTCACGGAGGAGGTCTACCGGCACCAGATCCGTCCGGTGATTCAGACCGGGGCGACGGTCATGGACGATCTGTTTTCCGAAACCTCTGAGGCTTAGTCACGCAGTTAGTCACGCACAACGAGGAAGGGCCCTACCGGATCTCTCCGGCAGGGCCCTTACCTGCTACTACTGGGTCGGGGTGGCGGGATTTGAACCCACGGCCTCTTCGTCCCGAACGAAGCGCGCTACCAAGCTGCGCCACACCCCGGTCTTTCTGTTTGTCGCTCCGTCTCCTTCGCGACGAGTAGAACTCTACCGGACGCTCGCCGAGACACGAAATCCGATTCCCGGCGGGCGTCCGGGGCGGGTCAGCGGGCGGCCGGGGTGAGGGTGAGGAGGGTGGCCTCGGGGGGGCAGGCGAAGCGGACGGGGGTGTAGCGGTTGGTGCCGCAGCCGGCGGAGACGTGGAGGTAGGAGCGGCGGCCGCCGGCGGTGTGGGTGGAGAGGCCCTTGACCCGCTTGGCGTCGAGGTCGCAGTTGGTGACCAGGGCGCCGTAGAAGGGGATGCAGAGCTGGCCGCCGTGGGTGTGGCCGGCGAGGATCAGCGGGTAGCGGTCGGCCGTGAAGGCGTCCAGGACGCGCAGGTAGGGCGCGTGGACGACGGCGAGGGAGAGGTCGGCGTCGGCGGACGGGCCGCCCGTGACCTCGCTGTAGCGGTCGCGGCGGATGTGCGGGTCGTCGAGGCCGGTGAACTCGAGGTCGAGGCCGCCGAGGGTGAGGCGGCCGCGGGTGTTGGTCAGGTCGAGCCAGCCGGCCGCGTCGAAGCCGTCGCGGAGCTTCTCCCAGGGGTTGTGGACGGCGCCGACGATGCCGCGGTTGCCGGTGCCGTCGGGGTTGTTCATGCCGTGGATGCCGCTGCGCATCGCCTGGAGGTAGCGGGCCGGGTTCTTGCGGGCCGGGCCGTAGTAGTCGTTGGAGCCGAAGACGTACACGCCGGGGAACTCCATCAGCGGCCCGAGCGCGTCGAGGGCGGCGGGGACGCCGAGCGGGTCGGAGAGGTTGTCGCCGGTGTTCACGACGAGGTCGGGGCGCAGGCCCGCGAGGCTCTTCAGCCACCGCTGCTTCTTGCCCTGGCCGCTCACCATGTGGATGTCGGAGACCTGCAGTACCCGGAGGGGGCGGGCGCCCCGGGGCAGGACGGGGACCTCGACCCGGCGCAGCCGGAAGGAACGGACCTCGTACCCGGCGGAGTAGGCGAGGCAGGCGGCGCCGGTGGCGGCGATTCCGAGGGGGACGGAGTACAGCGGTCGCATCGTTCCATGCTCTCAGACGGCGGATCAGCTGGTGAACGTCCGTCCGCCCGGATGGGATGCGGGTAGGGGGGCGGATGGGGAAGGGGGTGGGAGGCGGACGGGGAAGCGGGCCGGGGCGCGGGCACCCCGGCTACTCCGGCTGCTCCGGTTCCCGCCGGGCCCGCAGCGCCCGGACCTTGTTGCGGTTGCCGCAGCGTTCCATGGAGCACCAGCGCCGCCGCCCCGGCCGGGAGGTGTCGACGAAGATCAGGTAGCAGTTGTGCGCGCCGCACTCGCGGATGCGGTCCGCGTGCGGGCCCGTGAGCAGGGCTATCGCGTCCCGGGCGACGGTGGAGGCCAACTGGTCGCCGTCGGCGGGCAGGGGGGCGCCGCGGTGCCGTCGGGGGCGATCCTGGGGACGAGCGGGGGGTGTTCGGCGGCTCGGTTGAGGACGGCGTAGTCGGCGGCGGCGCCGCGTTCGCCGCGGGCCCTGGCCGCGGTGAGCCGCCAGAGGGCGTCGCGCAGGGTGCGGGCGGCGGTGAGCTGGGCGTCGGTGATCCGGACGGCGTCCGCAGGCAGGCGCAGCCGCGAGGCGGGCAGCCAGGCGGTGAGGTCGTCGGGTCGGTGCAGGACCTCCCAGCGGGCGTGGCTGCCGGGGCCACCGGTGGTGAGCAGTTCGAGGCAGAGCGCGCCGGGGTCGAAGTGGAAGCCGGTGCCGCTCGGTGCGGTCAGCAGCAGCCCGGGGACGACGGTCGGCCAGGCTTCGGCACCTTCGGTCATGTAACCACTCTAATGGGTTACCGGACCGGTCCGCAGGGCCTGTCCGTGGCCCGTGACCGTTAATGCCGGGCACCCGAACGCCGCAGGTGGGAGACTCGGGGCCATGACGACGCTCAAGGCGCAGCTGCAGGAGGACCTCACGGCTGCCATCAAGGACCGGGACGAGCTGCGCTCGTCCACCATCCGGCTCACGCTCTCCGCGGTCACCGCGGAGGAGGTGGCGGGCAAGACGAAGCGCGAGCTGTCCGACGCCGAGGTGCTCAAGGTGGTCACCCGCGAGGCGAAGAAGCGCCGCGAGGCCGCCGAGGCGTTCGACGCCGCGGGCCGGACCGACCAGGCCGCCCGGGAGCGGCAGGAGGGCGAGCTGCTCGCCTCCTACCTGCCCAAGCAGCTCTCGGACGACGAGCTCACCGCCATCGTGGCCGCCGCGGTCGCGGAGAGCGGGGCCACCGGTCCGCAGGGCATGGGCGCCGTGATGAAGCTGGTGCGCCCGAAGGTGGACGGCCTGGCCGAGGGCGGCCGCGTCGCCGCCGCGGTGAAGGCCGCGCTGGCCGGCTGAGCCCCGGTCCGGGCACAGCGGCAGGAGCCGCGCAGCAACGAACGCGGAGGGCGCCTCCCGAGTGATCTCGGTAGGCGCCCTCCGCGTTCGTTGTCGGCCGGGCGGTCGGCTCAGCCGGTGCCGCCGTTACCGCCGCCGCCGTGCTTGCCGCCGTTTCCGTTCCCGCCGATGAAGCCCGGGGGGAAGGTGAAGCCGCCGCCGATCATCCCGCCGGCGTTGGTGCCGCCGCCGGGGTTGCCGCCGGGGTTGGCCGGGGGCGGCGGGTTGGCACCGGGCTGGGTGTTCGGGTCGCCGGCCGGCGGGCTGGCGGGCGCGGTCGCGTTCGGGTCCGGCTTGGGCTGCGGGTCCGGGATGTTGATCGTCTGGATGGGCTCCAGGGGCGTGCCCTTGAGCGCCTGGTTCATCGCCATCTGCCAGATCGGGCCGGGGCCGTCGGCGCCGAACACCTCGGTGAAGTGCTTGCCGCCGATGGTGATGTCCTTCATCTTCACGCCGCCGGCCGGGCCGCCGAGCCAGACCGAGGTGGCGAGCGACGGGGTGTAGCCGCTGAACCAGGCGGCCTTCTTCTCGTCGGTGGTACCGGTCTTGCCGGCGATCTTGCGACCGTCGTCGAGGCCGAGGGCGGCGGCCGTGCCCTTCTCGGTCACGTTGAGCAGGATGGTGTTGAGCGCGTCCGCGGTGTTCTCGGAGAAGGCCTGGCTGCACTGGGACTGCGGGACCTTGATGTCCTTGCCGTCGACCGTGCTGATCTTGTTGATCGCGATCGGGGTGCAGTACTTGCCGCGGGCGGCGAAGGTGGCGTACACGTTCGCCATGGTCAGCGGGCTGAGTTCGAGCGAGCCGAGGACCATCGAGGGGACCTCCTTGAACTCGCCGCCCTGGGCCGACTGGGAGATGCCCAGCTTGTTGGCCATCTGCTTGATCGCGCAGAGGCCGGTCTGCTGCTCCATCTCGACGAAGTAGGTGTTCACCGAGAGGGCCATGGCCTGCTTGAGCTCGTACGGGCCGACCTCGCCCGTCGACTCGTTCTTCACCGTGGCCTTGCCCTGCCCGGGCTGGGGGACGTTCTTCCAGGTGCCCGAGCAGGTCGACATGCTCGGGTACTCGATCTTGTTCTCGGACGGGAACGCCTGGGTGGGCGACATGCCCGACTCCAGGGCCGCCGCGGCGAGGATCGGCTTGAAGGTCGAACCGGTCTGGAAGCCGTTGCCGCCGCCCATCGCCGCGTCGACGTTCAGGTTCACCACGGTCTGGTTCTTGTTCGGGTCCAGGCCGTACGGGCGGGTCTGGGCCATGGCGAGGATCTTGCCGCTGCCCGGCTCCATCATGGTCGCGGCGGCCGACACCGAGTCGGTCACGTTGACCTTCTTGGTGACGGCGTTCTGCGCGGCGGCCTGCTTGTCCGGGTCGAGCGTCGTGTAGATGTTCAGGCCGCCGGTGTCCCACAGCTTCTTGCGGTCCGCCGTGGACTTGCCGAAGGTCGGGTCCTGCTTGATCACGTGGCGCACGTAGTCGCAGAAGAAGCCCATGCCGGCCTGGGCGGTGATGCAGCCGTTCTGCGGGTCCTTGTACTTCAGACCCAGCGGGGAGGCCTTCGCCTCCTTGGCCTGGTCCGGGGTGATGTGCTTGTTCTCGAGCATCTTGTCGATGACGACGTTGCGGCGCTTGACCGTGTTGTCCGGGTAGCGCACCGGGTCGTACGACGACGGGTTCTGCACCATGCCGGCGAGGGTGGCCGCCTCGGCGATGGTGAGGTCCTTGTTGCTCTTGCTGAAGTAGCGCTGCGACGCCGCCTCGACCCCGTAGGCCTGGTGGCCGTAGAAGGTGATGTTGAGGTAGTTGGTGAGGATCTGGTCCTTCGTCAGGTCCTCTTCCAGCTTGATCGCGTACTTGAGCTCCTGGATCTTGCGGCCCAGGGTCTTGCGCTGCGCCTCCAGGACGGCGGCCTGGTCGTCGCCGGCCTTCTCGACGTTGACGTTCTTCACGTACTGCTGGGTGAGCGTCGAGGCGCCCTGCGAGGCCGTGCCGCTCTCGGCGTTCTTGCTGACGGCCCGGAGGATGCCCTTGAGGTCGACGGCGCCGTGCTCGTAGAAGCGGGCGTCCTCGATGTCGACCTGCGCGTGCCGCATGAAGGGCGACATCTGGTCGGCGGTGAGGACGGTGCGGTCGCGCTCGTAGACCTTGGCGATCAGGCCGCCCTTGGCATCGAAGATCTGCGTCGCCTGGGTGAGCGGCGGCGTCTTGAAATCGTCGGGGATGTTCTCGAAGCTCTCCGCCGTGTCCTTGGCGGTGAGGCCGAGCGCGCCGACGGCGGGCAGCGCGAGGCCCGCCAGCAGGACTCCGGAGAGCACGCTGACGCCCAGGAACTTCACTCCGTGTCCCGCGAAGTCCAGCGGTGACCCGCGGCGCTCGCCGCGCGGAGCTCCGGTGTTGCCTGGGGGCTGGGGTGCCTGGGGGCGCTTCGGTGCCATGGGGAGAACCCTACGTCGCCGAATCCCCTCCATAGGGGCAGGTGTTCGCCTAGGCTTGTCACAAGCTTGCGACAGCTTCGGTGCGTCAGCATGACTCACTCGTGTGAGTGGGAAGACTTGCCCGAATTGCCGCTTTCCTGGCGGATTTCGAGGCCGCTGCGGGCTGCTGCACCCGGGTGAACGGTAGCGCTCCGTGATGACGCGCGCGGCCAGAGTTGCCGTGTCGCGCTTGGCAAGGCTTGCGACCTGCGATCACTCCAACGAGTGAGCTGACCGATACCCATAGTCCAATCGGGTCATTCGAGATTGAGCCCGAAGGGGCTGTTGCAAGCTGTCGTTCTTCCGTAACGTCCTCAACTGGCAACGGTGAATATGCCGTTGCCGCCGTGGGGGAGCCTCGAAACATCGGGAGAGGACGGCGCCGGCATGGGCTGGGTTGACGACTGGAGTGCGCAGGCCGCCTGCCGCACGAGTGATCCGGACGAACTGTTCGTCCAGGGGGCGGCGCAGAACCGCGCGAAGGCGGTGTGCAGCGGGTGCCCCGTCCGTACGGAGTGCCTCGCGGACGCGCTGGACAACCGCGTGGAGTTCGGGGTCTGGGGCGGGATGACGGAGCGCGAGCGCCGGGCGCTGCTGCGCCGCCGTCCGACGGTGATCTCCTGGCGCAGGCTGCTGGAGACGGCCCGGACGGAGTACGAGGAGTCCCTGGCCACCGGGGTGATACTGACGGACTACGCCCAGGCGGGCTGACCCGGCACGCGATCACTCGCCGGGCCGCCCCACCGGCCCGGGCCGACACCAGGTGCGACACGCCGCACCCGTGCGACGCCCCACGGCTCCGCACCGTTCGCGGAGCAACGCGACACAACGCAAGGCAACGCCACACAGCGCGAGGTAATGCCGGACAAGGCAACGCCACACAGCGCAAGGCAACACCGGACAACGCCACGCAGGGCAACGCGCGCCCGCTCGACGCTGACGCCCCGCTCGACGCCGCGCCGCTCAGGACCGCCGGCCCCGCCGCGCTCCCTACGCCCCGCCGCTCAGCCTGTCCCCGATGGCCCGCAGCCCGTCCAGGTCGTGCACGTCGCCCGGCAGCGCGGGGACCTCCACGATCGGCACGTCCGGGTACACCGACACGAAGCGGTCCCTGGTCCGGCGCTCCCTCGCCATGATCTGCATCCGTTCGGCGTGCAGCCGCAGCAGTCCGGCCGCGAGCAGTTCCGCCTCGGGCGACGCGTGCTCCGAACCGTTCTCCTCCAGCGCCTCGGCGGCCGCGATCGCCCGTTCCGCCGTGAGCTGCGGGGCCCCGGAACCGTGCACCCGGTTGAGCACCAGTCCGGCCAGCGGCATCCGGTCCGCGGCCAGCCGGTCGACGAAGTAGGCGGCCTCGCGCAGCGCGTCCCGCTCCGGCGCGGCGACCACCAGGAAGGCCGTGCCCGGCGCCTTGAGCAGCTGGTACGTGCGGTCGGCCCGCTCGCGGAAGCCGCCGAACATCGAGTCCATCGCGCTGACGAAGGTCTGCACGTCGGTGAGGAGCTGGGCGCCGAAGATCTTGCCCAGGGTGCCGGTGAGCAGGCCCATGCCGACGTTGAGGAACTTCATCGCGCTGCGGCCGCCGACCTTGGCCGGGGCGGTCAGGATCCGGATCACCCTGCCGTCGAGGAAGGACCCGAGCCGGTTGGGCGCGTCCAGGAAGTCCAGCGCCGAGCGGGAGGGCGGGGTGTCGACGACGATCAGGTCCCACTCCTCGGCCGCGCGCAGCTGGCCGAGCTTCTCCATGGCCATGTACTCCTGCGTGCCCGCGAAGCCGGCCGACAGGGACTGGTAGAACGGGTTCTCCATGATCGCCTTGGCCCGTTCGGGTTCGGCGTGGGCGAGCACGACCTCGTCGAAGGTCCGCTTCATGTCGAGCATCATGGCCTGGAGCTCCCCCTCGCCGCCCACCCCCTTGACCACGCGAGGGGTGTTGTCGAGCTCGGTCAGACCCATGGACTGGGCGAGGCGGCGGGCCGGATCGATCGTCAGGACGACGACCTTGCGCCCGCGTTCGGCGGCGCGCAGCCCGATCGCCGCGGCGGTGGTGGTCTTGCCGACCCCGCCGGAGCCGCAGCAGACGATGATCCTCGTCTTCGGGTCGTCGATCAGCGCGTCCACCGCGAGCAGGCTGCCCGTGCCGCGCACACCGTTCGTCGTCGTGCTCACGCCGCCCCCTGCCGCTTGAGTTCGCCCGCCAGCCGGTACAGCCCGCCGAGGTCCACGCCCTCGCCGAGCAGCGGGAGTTCGTAGGTGGGGAGCTTCAGGTGCTGGAGGTCGGCGCGCTGCGCGCGCTCCAGCTCGACCCGTTCGGCGTGCTCGCGGGCCTGCTCCAGGAGCGGGTCGAGCAGCGGGTCGACGGCGGCCCGGACGGTCTCCGGCTTGCGCGAGTGCCCGCCGAGCCCGGCCTCGCCGAGGGCCAGGGCGACCTCCTCCCGGTGGTCCCCGTCCGCCGCGGCGACCGCGGCCGCGTCCAGCAGCGGCGGCCGGACCATGTTGATCATCACGCCGCCGATCGGGAGCCCCGACTCGCGCAGCTCGGCGAAGCCGTCGACCGTCTCCTGCACCGGCATCTCCTCCAGCAGGGTGACCAGGTGCACCGCGGTCTCCGGCGACTTCAGCACCCGCATCACGGCCTGCGCCTGGGTGTGTATCGGCCCGATCCTGGCCAGGCCGGCCACCTCGGAGTTGACGTTCAGGAAGCGGGTGATGCGGCCGGTCGGCGGGGCGTCCATCACGATCGCGTCGTAGCTGCGGCGGCCGTCCGGGCCCTTGCGGCGGGAGGCCTCGCAGGCCTTGCCGGTGAGCAGGACGTCCCGGACGCCGGGTGCGATGGTGGTCGCGAAGTCGACGAAGCCGACCTTCTGCAGGGCCTTGCCGGCCCGGCCGAGCTTGTAGAACATCTCCAGGTACTCGAGCAGGGCCTGCTCGGTGTCGATGGCCAGCGCGAAGACCTCGCCGCTGCCGCCCGGGGCACCGCTGCCGCCCCGGCCGCCGGATCCGCCCGGGCCACCGGACCCGCCCGGCGGGTCCGTGTCGTCCGCGACGGCCGGCAGGCCGAGCTGCCGCCGGGAGACCGAGGCGATCCGGCGCTCCTCGTACGGCAGCGCGGCGATCCCGAACAGTTCGGCGATGCCCTGCCGGCCCTCCACCTCGACCAGCAGCACCCGGCCGCCCTCGGCGGCCAGGGCCAGCGCCAGCGCGGCGGCCAGGGTGGTCTTCCCGGTGCCGCCCTTGCCGCTGACCACGTGCAGCCGGACGCCCTCCCAGTCGGGGTCGCGCCGGGCCGCCTGGCCGGGGGTGCGTGCCACGCTCCGTCTCCGTCCGTCTCCGAGGGCCGTGGGCCGCTCCGTCGGCCGGCCCGCTCTCCGGTTGCCCTCTCGCGAGAGTAACCAGGGAGCGGGCCGGATGCCCGGAGCACCGGGGGGACCGGGCCTGAATCATGCCCGGTTTGTGGGCCACCTCACACGCCGGTCCGTCAGCGGGGCCGATCGCCGCGGCCGCTCGTCTAGAGTCTGGCCATGACCAAGTGGGAATACATGACGGCGCCGCTGCTGGTGCACGCCACCAAGCAGATCCTGGACAACTTCGGCTCGGACGGCTGGGAGCTGGTCCAGGTCGTGCAGGGTCCCAACCCGGAGACCCTGGTGGCCTACTTCAAGCGGGAGAAGAACGCATGAGCAAGGTCGAGTCGAAGCTCGCCGAGCTGGGTCTGAGCCTGCCGCCGGTGGCCGCCCCGGTCGCCGCGTACGTCCCGGCCCTGCGCGCGGGCGAGTTCGTGTTCACCTCCGGCCAGCTGCCGGTCGTCGACGGCAAGCTGCCGACCACCGGCAAGGTCGGCGCCGAGGTGTCCCCGGAGGAGGCCAAGGAGCTCGCGCAGACCTGCGCGCTGAACGCCCTGGCCGCCATCAAGTCGGTGATCGGTGACCTCGACCTGATCGAGCGCGTCGTCAAGGTCGTCGGCTTCGTCGCCTCCGCCCCCGACTTCACCGGCCAGCCGGCCGTGATCAACGGCGCCAGCGAGCTGCTCGGCAAGGTGCTCGGCGAGGCCGGCGTGCACGCCCGCAGCGCGGTCGGCGTCGCGGTGCTGCCGCTGGACGCCCCGGTCGAGGTCGAGCTCCAGGTGCGGGTCAAGAGCGCCTGACCGCTCCGGTCGTGATCATGAAGGCGGGGTCGGGCCTGTCCAACCCCGCCTTCGTGCGCTTAGCATCCGGGCATGGACCATCGAGCCACGACGCTCCCGATGCCGCCCGGCTGGCCTGCCCGGATCCGGGCGGTCGACTCCGGCGCGGCGACCCCGCCGGCGGCGAAGCCCGCCGCGACGGTGGTGCTGCTGCGCGACGCCGCCACCGGGCCCGAGGCCTACCTGCTGCGCCGCCGCACCTCGATGGCCTTCGCCGCCGGCATGTACGCCTACCCGGGTGGCGGGGTGGACCCGCGGGACGCCGAGGCCGAGCTCGCCTGGGCCGGGCCCGGCCCCGAGGAGTGGGCGCGGCGCCTCGGCGTGGACGCCCGGACGGCGCAGGCGGTGGTCTGCGCGGCCGTCCGCGAGACCTTCGAGGAGGCCGGCGTGCTGCTGGCCGGCCCGGACGCGCGGAGCATCGCCGAGCCGCGCGACTGGAGCGCCGAGCGGGCCGCGCTGGAGGCCCACGAGCTGTCCTTCGCCGACTTCCTCCGCGCGCACGGCCTGGTGCTGCGCAGCGACCTGCTGGGCGGCTGGGCCCGCTGGATCACCCCGGAGTTCGAGGAGCGCCGGTACGACACCTGGTTCTTCGTCGCCGCCCTGCCGTCCGGCCAGCGGGCCGCGCTGGAGGTCGGCGAGGCGGACCGGGTGGCCTGGATGGCGCCCGCCGAGGCGGTCCGCGGCTACGACGAGGGCCGGTTCGGCATGCTGCCGCCGACCGTCACGGTGCTGCGCGAGCTGTCGTCGGTGCGGAGCGCCGCCGAGGCGCTGGCCGCGGCCGGGCAGCGCGCACTGGACCCGGTGCTGGGCCGGGCCGAGGTCCGCGGCGACCGCATGACCGTTCGATGGCCTGGGTATGACGAGCTGACCATCGACGGCGACTTCCCCGAAGCCTGAGCCCGGCCCGCGAGCCCTTCGCGGACCCTTCGCAGGCCCCCTCCGCAGACTTTTCCCAGCCCCTTCCACAGACCCTCCACAGACCCTCCGCAGACCCGAGCACCACCGCAGGGACTCCACCACCGCAGAGAGAGGACCGACGCCCGATGACCCACAACGACGTGGCTCGCCGGACGGCACCCGAGATGCCCGCCCGCCGCCTGACCCCGCGCACCGCCGCCTGCGACCAGCCGGTCCCGTTCATCGAGGTGGCCCAGCGGGCCCTCGTCCGGGCGCTGCCGCTGCGCGCCCTGCACCGCGACGGCGAGGGCGGCCGGTGAGCGGACTCCTCCCGGGTGACCCCGCCGCCGAGGTCGGCGGCGAGGCCACCCCGCGGGCGCTCTGCGTGCTGGCGCCGAACCCGTCGCCGATGACGCTGGACGGCACCAACACCTGGCTGCTCTCCGAGCCCGGCTCGGACCTCGCGGCGGTGATCGACCCGGGCCCGCTGCACGAGGGCCACCTGCGCCGGGTGATCGACCTCGCGGAACAGCAGGGCAAGCGCGTGGCGCTCACCCTGCTCACCCACGGCCACGCCGACCACTCCGAGGGCGCGGCCCGCTTCGCCGAGCTCACCGGCAGCAAGGTCCTGGCGCTGGACCCGGCGCACCGGCTCGGCTCCGAGGGCCTGGTCGGCGGGCAGCGCCTGGACGTGGGCGGCCTGGACCTGCGGGTGGTCGGCACCCCCGGGCACACCTCGGACTCGCTGACCTTCCACCTGCCCGCCGACGGCGCGATCCTCACCGGCGACACCGTCCTCGGCCGCGGTACCACGATGGTCGCCCACCCGGACGGCCGCCTGGGCGACTACCTGGACTCGCTGCGCCGCCTGCACACGATGGCCTCCGAGCACGGTGTGCGGACCGTCCTGCCCGGTCACGGGCCGGTGCTCGCGGACGCCCTGGGCGCCGTCGACTACTACCTCGCCCACCGGGCCACCCGGCTCGCCCAGGTGGAGACGGCGGTCGAGGCGGGCTGCCGGACCGCGGCCGAGGTGGTGGCCCGGGTGTACGCGGACGTGGACCGCGCGCTGTGGCCCGCCGCCGAGCTATCGGTGCGGGCGCAGATGGAGTACCTGGAGGAGCACGGGCTGATCCCGTACCTCGACTGACCGGCGGGAACGCCGAAGGGCCCGGCCTCCTCGACGGAGGGCGGGCCCTTCGGCACGCCGGGGCGCCCCGGGAAGCCGGGCGGGTCAGCGCGAGCGGCGCGACAGCCGCTCGACGTCCATCAGGACGACGGCACGGGCCTCCAGCTTCAGCCAGCCGCGGCCGGCGAAGTCGGCGAGCGCCTTGTTGACCGTCTCGCGGGAGGCGCCGACCAGCTGGGCGAGCTCCTCCTGGGTGAGGTCGTGGGCGACGTGGATGCCCTCCTCGGACTGCACGCCGAAGCGGCGGGAGAGGTCGAGCAAGGCCTTCGCGACGCGACCGGGCACGTCGGAGAAGACCAGGTCGGACATCACGTCGTTGGTCCGGCGCAGGCGGCGGGCGATGGCCCGCAGCAGCGCGATGGACACCTCGGGGCGGGCGTGCAGCCAGGGCTGGAGGTCGCCGTGGCCGAGGCCGAGCAGCTTGACCTCGGTCAGTGCGCTGGCGGTGGCGGTGCGCGGGCCCGGGTCGAACAGCGACAGCTCGCCGATCATCTCGCTGGGGCCGAGGACGGCGAGCATGTTCTCGCGTCCGTCCGGCGAGGCGCGGTGGAGCTTGACCTTGCCCTCGGCGACGACGTACAGCCGGTCGCCCGGGTCGCCCTCGTGGAACAGCGACTCACCACGGGCGAGGGTGACCTCGGTCATGGAAGCGCGCAGCTCGCCGGCCTGTTCGTCGTCGAGTGCCGCGAAGAGTGCGGCGCGCCGCAGAACGTCGTCCACGTGCTTCCTCCTTCTCGGCCGGTCGGCGGGTGGGCCGTCCGGCGCAAGTTCCGTTCTGTGCTCTGCATCACCAAGCATGGCGCATGTCGCTCCGATCATATGAGGAGGGGGTGCACCGAGGTGTCCTTCGCGGGGCCATTCGTACGGTTCGGTCCCCGTGTCCGTGCGGTGGGCGCCGGTCGGCGCGGCGACGCGCCGAACCGGGGTCGCCCGGCCCCTCCCCCGAGCGGGCCCGACGACCCCGGTGGTCCGGGTGGGCGCCGGTCAGGCGGCCGGCGGCGGCAGGGCGCGCAGCCGGCTGACCGGCGACAGGGCCAGCGGGACGAGCATCAGCGCCGAGCCGACGGCGATCGCGACGAGGCCCCGGCGCAGCCCGAGGGCCCCGCCGATGACGCCGCCGAGCAGTCCGCCCAGCGAGCCGCCGCCGAACAGCAGGGTGCGGAAGGCCGCGTTCATCCGGCCCATCAGCGGCTGCGGGGTCAGGGTCTGGCGCAGGCTGACCATCACCACGCCGGCCACGGCGAGGCCCAGGTAGCCGATGAAGAACGAGCCGACGAACAGGGCCGTGCGCACCGGCTTCGGGCCGTCCGCGAACGCGACCAGCAGCGGGCTCGCGAAGATCGCCGCCATCGACACCGCGTAGACGGGTCCGAGCCGGAACCGCCTGACGACCCGCCCGGAGACGGCCGCGCCGACCAGTCCGCCGACCGAGGAGGCGGAGAACACGACGCCGATCCAGGTGGGCGTCAGTCCCTGGTCGCGCACCGCGTACAGGACGAACACCGTCCACACCGAGACCATCGAGAAGTTGCAGAACGGACCGAGCAGCGCCAGCGGTCGCAGGACGCGGTCGCCGAACACCCAGCGCAGGCCCTCGGCCAGCTCCCGCCCGAGGTGGCGGCCCGCCGCGGGCGGCTCGGGGCGCGGTTCGGGCGTGCGGATCCACAGCAGCGTGAGCAGCGAGACCAGGTAGGAGAAGGCGTCCGCGACCAGTGCGACCGGCGCGGTCAGGGCGCCGATCAGCAGTCCGGCCAGGCCGGGCCCGGCCACGTCCGCGGTGGAGGCGGTGACGCCGAGCTTCTGGTTGGCCTCGACGTAGTGCTCCGGGTCCTTCACCAGGGTCGGGACGAAGGACATCCAGCCGACGTCGAACAGGACGGAGAAGACGCCGATCGCGCAGGCGAGTGCCAGCAGCACCGGCAGCGTCAGGCGGTGGGCCGCGGCCAGCAGCGGGACCAGTCCGACGAGCACCATCCGGGCGCCGTTGGCCAGCAGCATGGCGCGCCTGCGCGGCATCCGGTCGACCAGGACGCCGAAGACCAGCGCGAGGCCGAGGTAGGGCACCAGTTGCAGGAAGCGCAGCAGGCCGACCTGCTCGGGCGTGGCGTCGAAGGCGATGACGGCGGTGAGCGGCAGGGCGAGCGTGGTGACCTGGCTGCCGAGGAGCGAGAGGGTCTCGCCGGACCAGAACTTGAGGAAGTCCCGGTTGTGCCGCAGCCGGGCGGTCGGCGGCCGTTCGGCCGGACGGGTCTGCGGGCCGGGTCCGATCGCGGTGGCGGTCATCCGGTGGTACTCCCCCCGAGTCGATTCTTATGGTTGAGGGCTGATCAACCGTGAGAATCATGACAGTCGGACTTGATGGTTGCAAGGGGTGGCTACCATTAGGTCCATGGCTTCCGACACTGCTCAGGAACACCCGGCCCCGTCCTCCCCGGGCCTGCCGCTCGCCGTCGCGTTCGCGAACACGCTGGTCGCCGTCCGCGGGAAGGTCCGGGACACCGTCGCGACGCCGGAGGAACTCGCCGGCTGGCTCGGGTCCGAGGCCGACGCCCCCGGGCTGTCCGTCGACGAGGCGGACCTGGCCGCGTTCCGGGCGCTGCGCGACGCGGTCCGCGCCGTCCTGCACGCGCACGCCGAGGGGGAGCCGGTGCCCGCCGCCGAGGTCGGGCGGATCAACGAGGCGTCCGCCGCCGCCCCGCGCTGGCCCGTCCTGACGGCCGCCGGAACCGGGATCGCCGTCGTCCAGCGGACCGGCCGCGACGGGTTCCCCGCCGCCCTCGCGGCGCTCGCCCACGGCACCGCCGACCTGCTGGGCGGTCCGCTCGCGGCCGACCTGCGGGCCTGTCACGGGCCGGGCTGCGTCCAGTTCTTCGTCAAGGACCACCCGCGCCGCGAGTGGTGCGGGCCCGCCTGCGGCAACCGCGCCCGTGCCGCCCGCCACTACCACCGGCAGCGCGAGCAGCCGGTCTGACCTCCGGGGAAACCCGACGCCCGGGAAAACCCGACGCCCCAAGGAAACCAGGCCTTCGGGGAACCCGGCCCCGGAGAAAAGCAGTACGCCCCGGAGGACGGTTCCTCGGGGCGCACGGGGTGCCGGGGGAGTGTCAGGCGGTGAAGCCGACCTCGCCCAGGGCCTTCTCGATCTTGGCGCGGTGGGCCGCCTCCCACTCGTCCAGCGTCTCGGCGGCCTCCTTGGCCAGCTTCGCCCGGGCCGCCGCCAGCGTCTCCTCGCGCCGGGCGGCCGGCACCACCACGACGCCCTCCTCGTCCGCCACGACGACGTCGCCGGCCGCCACCAGCACGCCGCCGCACCGGACCTCGCCGCCGTGCGAGCCGAGTGCCCGCTTCGCCCCCGGGATCGGGATCACCCCGCGGGCGAACACCGGGAAGCCCGCCTCGCGCACCTCGCCGAGGTCGCGGATCAGGCCGTCGGCCACGAACGCGGCCACGCCCCGGCGCTGCGCGACCGCGCAGACGTTGCCGCCGGCGAGGGCGTGGTCGAGGTCGCCCGACTCGACGACGATGACGTCGCCGGGCGCGGCCCGGTAGATCGCCGCGTGCAGCATCAGGTTGTCGCCGGGCGGGCACTGCACGGTGAAGGCCGGTCCGGCCACCCGGGGCATGCCGGCCCACAGCGGGCGGACGCCGATGTCCATCACCTGGGCGCGGCCGAGCAGGTCGGCCAGGGTGGTGGTGGGAATGTCCGCGAACTGGTCCATCTGTGCCCCCGTCGTTCTCGACTGTTCGGTCGGTGCTCTCGGCGCATTATCGGACAGGCCGCGGCGGTGGCTCCGGGCGGCGGGGTATCCGGGCGGCAGGTGTCGGGGCGGCAGGTGTGCGGGTGGTCGGCCCGTCGGGCGGTCGCCTCGTCAGGCGGTCGGGCGGGCGAAGAACTCGGCCAGCACCGGCGCCAGGATGTCGGCGGCCACCTCGTGCGTCTGGTCCGCCAGCGTCCGGTACTCGGCGCCCGGCACGGCGGCCGCGACCTCGCGGGCCGGCGCGCGCAGCAGTTCCGGGCTGGCCCCGCCGTCCAGCACGAGCGCCGGGACGGCCACCCCGGCGAGGACCTCGGCCGGAACCGACCCGCCCGCCGCCGTGCCCACCGCGGCGGCGTCGTACGCGAGCGTGGGCGCGACCGCCTCGAAGGCCGGCCACATCGGCGCGCCGCGCATCTGGTCCACCATCTCGGCCGGCATGCCGACGAAGGCCATGAACCGGGCGGCGGCGTCGCTGCGGCGCCCGTCCGCGAGCGCCTCGGTCAGGTCGGTCACGTACGCGTCGAACCGCTCGCGCTGCCCGTCCCCGGTGCTGAACGGCGGCTCGTAGACGGCGATCCGGCTGATCGCGACCCCGCTCGCGGCGGCCCGCAGCGCGAGCGCCCCGCCGGAGGAGACGCCGATCACGTGGGCCGTGCCGCCGGTGGCCGCGATGACGGCCGCGAGGTCCTCGATCTCGCGCTCGACGGCGAACGGCGCGGTGTCCGCGCTGCCGCCGCGCCCGCGCCGGTCGTAGGTGTAGACGGTGTGGTGCGCGGCCAGCTGCTCGGCGACCGCGGCACCGGGCCCGAACGCCCGGTGGCAGAGGGCGCCGTCGACGAAGACGACGGCCGGGCCGGAGCCGGTGACGGTGTAGGCGATCTCGGTGCCGTCGGTGGAGGCAACGGTGCGGGAGGCAGTGGCGTTCACGGTGGGTCCCTTCGGGGCGTCGCTCGGGGTGAGTCGCTTTCGTAGGGGTAGACCGGGCGCGGGCGCGGAACTCATCGCTCTCCGGCGGATATTCCTTCGGGTCTTTTTTCGACGGTTCCACCGGATGCCGACGGTGCCGCGGCCGGACGCGCCCGAGCTCCGTCCACAGCCTGTGGACGGAGCTCGGGCAGGTTGGTCCGTGTGCACCACGAGGGCCGGCCGTCCCCTTGGCGACAGCGATCGACAGCTCGCCGCCGCCCGGCCCCTCACCGTGCCGATCATGCTTCTGACCATGACAGATGTCATTCCGGACCAGTGCCGCTCGACACTGACGGGCCCTCAGCGTCCCTCCGTAGTGTTCAGGCCATGGAGATCACGAAGAACGCCCCGACCGCCGCCCGCCGCACCGAGTGGAGCCTCGCCCTGCTGGGCGGCCTCAAGCACGGCGGCGAGTTCACGGCCCGCGAGCGCACCGTGCACGTCGCCGCGGTCGGCGGGGCCAAGCTCGACCACACCGACGCCGAACTCCCGGCCGGCCCGACCCACCTGGTCAAGGCGGCCGTGGTCGGCGGCGCGGAGCTGGCCTACCCCGAGGGCGCCTCGGCCGAGGTGGACGCCTTCTCGGTCCTCGGCGGCGTCGACCTGACCGTCCCGGTGGGCACCACGGTCGAGGTCCGCGGGTTCTCGCTGCTCGGCGGCCGCAGCCAGGGCGTGGTGGGCGAGCCCGGCGGCGCGGTCGTCAAGGTGCGCTCCTACTCGCTGGTCGGCGGCGTCAAGGTTCGCCAGGGCAGCTGACCCCCGCCCCGCTCGCCCCGCCCGGCCCGGTGGGGCCGGTGACGGCCAATGCGGCGCACGGGTTCGGCCGTCCGGCGTAGCCTTCGTCCATGGCAGAGAGCAAGGTCCGGAAGGCGGCGGCACCGAAGGCGAAGCCCGCGGTGAGGCCGAGGAAGCCCGAGTCCCGGCTGGCGATGGTGCGGCGGGCGCGCAGGATCAACCGGGAGCTCGCGGAGCTGTACCCGTACGCGCACCCGGAGCTGGACTTCGAGAACCCGTTCCAGCTGCTGGTGGCCACCGTGCTGTCGGCGCAGACGACGGACCTGCGGGTGAACCAGACGACGCCCGCGCTGTTCGCCCGCTACCCCGCCCCGGAGGACATGGCGGCGGCGAACCCGGAGGAGCTGGAGGAGATCATCCGCCCGACCGGGTTCTTCCGGAACAAGGCGAAATCGCTGATCGGCCTGTCGGTCGCGCTGCGCGACGACTTCGGCGGCGAGGTCCCGGGCCGCCTGGAGGACCTGGTGACCCTGCCCGGCGTCGGCCGCAAGACCGCCAACGTCGTCCTCGGCAACGCCTTCGGCGTCCCGGGGATCACCGTCGACACCCACTTCGGCCGCCTGGCGAGGCGGTTCGGCTGGACCACCGAGGATGACCCGGTGAAGGTCGAGCTGGCCGTCGGCGAGATCTTCCCCAAGTCCGAGTGGACGATGCTCTCGCACCGCGTGGTCTTCCACGGCCGCCGGATCTGCCACTCCCAGAAGCCCGCCTGCGGGGCCTGCCCGATCGCGCCGCTCTGCCCGTCGTACGGCGAGGGCGAGACGGACCCGGAGAAGGCCGCGAAGCTCCTCAAGTACGAGATGGGCGGCCGACCCGGCCAGCGGCTGAAGCCCCCGGGGGACTTCCCCGGCGAGGCCGCCGCGCGCGCCGACGCCGCCTCCCACCAGGGGCACGTCGCGGACCTGGCGGTGGGCGAGTGAGTGCGCCCGGGCCCGCGGTGCGGGAGATCGAGCGGGACGGCCTGCCGCGGTGGCTGGAGCCCGTCCGGGACGCGGCCGAGCGCGTGCTGCCCGAGCAGCTGAGCCGCTTCCTGCCGCCGGTGGAGGACGCCCGCACGGCCGCGGTGCTGATGCTCTTCGGGGACGGCGGGCAGGGCCCCGACCTGCTGCTGATCGAGCGGGCCCGCTCGCTGCGCTCGCACGCCGGGCAGCCGTCCTTCCCGGGCGGCGCGCTCGACCCGGAGGACGGCGACCCGGACGGTCCCGGACCGATCGCGGCGGCGCTGCGGGAGGCCTGGGAGGAGACCGGCCTGGACCCGGCCGGCGTGCAGGTGTTCGCCGCGCTGCCCGCCCTCTACATCCCGGTGAGCCGCTTCGTGGTGACCCCGGTCCTCGGCTGGTGGCGCGAGGAGTCGCCGGTGCGCCCGGTGGACGCTGGGGAGACCGGCGCCGTGTTCCGGGTGACGATCGCCGAGCTCGCGGACCCGGCGAACCGGGTCCGGCTGCGGCACCCGTCCGGTCACCTGGGCCCGGCGTTCGCGGTGGCCGGCCGGCTGGTCTGGGGCTTCACGGCCGGGGTGATCGACCGGGTGCTGCACCACAGCGGCCTGGAGCGGCCCTGGGACCCGTCCCGGATCGTCGACCTCTCGGACGACGCGCTGGCCCTGGTCCAGGGCGACACCGAAAGCTCGCGCGCGCTGCTGGGCCGCGAGGCCGGGACCTCGTGAGGGGCCGTCCGCACGGCCGTGCCGCCGGCCGTGGGAGGGTGTCCGGGTGAACGTCCTGGATGTGCTGCTGATCCTCGCCGCCGTCGGTTTCGCCGTGTCGGGCTACCGGCAGGGCTTCGTGGTGGGCGTGCTGTCCGTCGTCGGCTTCCTCGGCGGCGGCCTGGTCGCGGTGCAGCTGCTGCCGCTGCTGCTCGACCACCTGAGCCCCGGTACGACGGCCTCGGTGGTGGCCGTCGTCGTCGTGATCGTGTTCGCCGCGATAGGCCAGGCGGTCACCACGCACTTCGGCTGGAAGCTGCGCGGCCACATCGACCGGCGTCCGGCGCGGGTGCTGGACGCGGCCGGCGGGGCCGTCGTCAACGTGATCTCGATGCTGCTGGTGGCCTGGCTGATCGGTTCCGCGCTCGCCGGAACGTCCCTGCCGACGGTCTCCAAGCAGGTCCGCTCCTCGGCGATCCTCGGCGGCGTCCAGGACGCGCTGCCCGGTGACGCGCCGAACTGGTTCTCTGACTTCTCCAAGGTGCTCGCCCGCAACGGCTTCCCCCAGGTCTTCAACCCCTTCGAGCACGAGCCGATCACCCAGGTCGACACGCCCGACCCCGCGCTGGCCGCCAGCCCGGCGGTCGCGAAGGCCAGGCAGAGCCTGGTCAAGGTGGTCGGCACCGCCACCTCCTGCGGCAAGACCCTGGAGGGCAGCGGCTTCGTCTTCGCGCCGCACCGGGTGATGACCAACGCCCACGTGGTCGGCGGCGTCGACGAGCCGACCGTGCAGATCGGCGGCGTCGGACAGCTCTACGACGCGACGGTGGTCCGCTACGACTGGCAGCGCGACATCGCGGTCCTCGACGTGCCCAAGCTCAACGCGCCCCCGCTGACCTTCGCGGGGGAGGCCAGGACCAACGACAGCGCGATCGTGGCCGGCTTCCCCGAGAACGGCGCCTTCAACGTCCAGCCCGCCCGCATCCGCGGCCGCATCCAGGCCAACGGCCCGGACATCTACCACCGCGGCCAGGTCGTGCGCGACGTCTACTCCGTCCGCTCGCTGGTCCGCCAGGGCAACAGCGGTGGACCGCTGCTCACCCCGGACGGGCAGGTGTACGGCGTGGTGTTCGCCAAGTCGCTGGACAGCGCGGACACCGGGTACGTGCTCACGGCGGCCGAGGTGAAGGACGACGCCGAGAAGGGCGGCTCCGCCTCGGGGCGGGTGGACACCCAGGGCTGCGCGCTCTGACCCGGCCCGGGCCGGCCCGCCGCCGTGGGCCGCCCGGTCGCCGTCGGCGGGCCCGTCGTCGTGGACGGGCTCGCCGCGGGCCCGTCGTCGTGGGTGGGCTCGCCGTGGTCGGGCGGCCCGTTGGGCCGCGGTCGGCGCGCCGGTGCGGCGGGTCGGATATCCGTCGGACCGTCAGTCCGCCCTGGTAGCCTCGGCCGCGCTCACCCGTTCGGCTCAATCCGGCGCCGGTGCCGGAGTGAGGTCGACGGGAGGTCGTGGTAGTCCGATGATGGGTCACTCGCACGCGGTCAGCGGGGCGATGCTGTACGCGGCCTCGGCGCCGTTCCTGCCCCCGCTGCTGCTGCACACCACGCTCCAGCCGGCGGACATACTGATGGGCACGGTGCTGTGCGCGGGCGCGGCCCTGCTGCCCGACCTCGACCACCACGACGGCTCGATCGCCAACTTCCTCGGCCCGCTCTCCAAGGCGCTCTGCCGCTTCGTGGCCTGGGCCTCCGGCGGTCACCGGCACGCCACCCACTCGCTGCTGTTCGTCGCGCTGATGGGCGGCGGCACCTGGGCGGGCGTCACCTTCCTGGGCCGCAACTTCACCCTCGCGGTGACGTTCTTCCTGCTGGCGCTCGCGATCCGGGCGCTGCGGCTCTGCCCGCCCGGCGACGGCCCGGAGGCGTGGATCACCGTCGTCGGCCTGGCCGCGCTCGGCACCTTCGGGATGAACACCTGGATGCCGAACGCCCCCGGCTGGCTGCCGTACGCGGTCGGCCTGGGCACGCTGGCGCACCTGCTGGGCGACTGCCTGACGAAGAAGGGCGCGCCGCTGCTCTGGCCGCACAAGGAGCGCTACGAGATCGTGCTGATCAAGCGCAGCGGCAACAACGTCGAGACCAAGGTGCTGGTGCCGATCATGGCGGGTGCGACCTTCGTCCTGCTCTGGTTCACGGCGCTGTCGCCGACGATCGTGAACTGACGCGTGAACTGACGCGTGAACGGACGCCTGAACGGACGCGTGGGACCGGTGCGACGACCGTGAGCAGGCTCGTACTGCCCGGGTGAACCGGGCGGCACGTCGTTGACGACCGCGGCGCGGGACCTCAGGTCTCGCGCCGCAGCCGTGCGCCCACCCAGCGGGCGCGCCGGCCGAGGATGTGCGGGATGCCGAGCTGTCGCTGCGCCGCTCGCTGACGGCGGTCCGTGCCGTCGTAGCCGAGGTCGTCCGCCCAGTCGGTACGGGGGGCGGACCGGTGCGGGCTGTTCTGGCGTCGGCCGCGCGATGCGCCGCCGCGATCGGGCATCCAGGTCATACCGGAATGGATGCCCCTGGGCCGGTCGGGGTAACCGTCCGGACGCCATCGAAAGTGGCCTATGCGTTTGTCATATGAGCGCAACATCAAGGGAGTTGAGGTGGGCAGGGGTGACGGTCCTGCCCGGAGCGCTCACTCCTTGTGCAGACCGACCCAGTCCAGCAGCTCGGCCGTGAACTCCGCCGGCGCCTCCTCGTGCGGGAAGTGTCCGACGCCCGGCATCAGCCGCCACCGGTACGGCGCCGCCACGTACTCGCCGCCGCCGAGCGCGGTGTGCGACAGCAGCACCGGGTCCGCCGCCCCCTGGACGTGCAGCGTGGGCGCGGCGATCGGCTTCTTCATCCGGCGGGCGAACTGGATGCCGTCCGGACGGGCCATCGACCGCAGCAGCCAGCGGTACGGCTCGATCGAGCAGTGCGCGGTGCTGGGGATCCGGATCGCCTGCCGGTACGCGTGCACCGCGCCCTCGTCCAGCTTGTCCGGCCCGGTCCACTCGTCCAGGTAGCGGGCGACCAGCGCGGCGTCGTCGGCGACCAGGCGGCGCTCCGGTATCCACGGCCGCTGGAAGCCCAGCACGTGCTCGAAGGCGGCGATCTGCTTGCGGTCGGTGAGCAGTGCCCGGCGCAGGTCCCGCGGGTGCGCGGCGGACACCACGGTAAGGCTCTGGATCACCGACGGGCGCATCACCGCCGCCACCCAGGCCAGCGTGCCGCCGGAGGCGTGCCCGACCAGGTGGGCCCGGCGCTCGCCGAGCGAACGGATCACCCCGGTGATGTCCAGGGCGAGGTTGCCCGGGTCGTACCCGCGGGGGGTGCGGTCGCTGCCGCCGATGCCGCGCAGGTCGAGCGCGACCGCCCGGTAGCCGGCCTCGGCGAGCGCGGTCAGCTGGTGGCGCCAGGCCCACCAGTACTCCGGCCAGCCGTGCACCAGCAGCACCAGCGGGCCCTCGCCCAGCTCGGCGATGTGGAACCGGGCGCCGTTGGCGGCGAGGTCGCGGTGCGTCCACGGGCCGTCCTGCCGGATGCTCCAGGCCTCGGCCGCGGAGCTGCCGGGCGCCTCGGCCCCGGCGTCGCCCGGGGCCTTTCCGGCGCTCTCGCCGACGCCGTCCGCGGCCTTCGCGGCGGCCTCCCGGCCGGGCTCCCGGACGGGGCCGGAGTCGGCGGGCGGCTGCGCGGGCACGGGCTTCTGGTCAAGCGGCATACCGAGAGCGTGTCACATCCGTGCGCCGGACACGCGCCCGGCACTCGGAGTCGGTGCGCCCGGCGGGGCCCCGTCCTTACGGGATGCGGCCCAGCGCCCGGTCGATCTCCTCCTTGGTGGCCGGCCGCGGACGGGCGTTCTTCAGCACGTCGGCGGTCTTCTGCGCACCCTCGATGGTGCGGACCGGCTTCTCGATCTTCTTGAAGGAACGCCAGGCCAGCATGCCGAGCAGCACCGCGAGCAGCAGGTAGGCACCGGCCACGATCAGGAACGACCAGCCGAGCGACAGGCCCAGCGCGTGGATGCCGAAGGCCGCCGCGGCGCTCAGCATCGGGACGGCGGCCAGTGCCACCACGCCGGCGACCGTCAGCGACACGCCGCCGGAGACGCCGCGCTTGACGTCCGCCCGCAGCTCGGCCTTGGCGAGCGCGATCTCGTCGTGGACCAGCGCGGACAGGTCGGCGGTGGCCGCCGCGAACAGCTGCCCCACCGAACGCTCGCCCTCGTAGGGCGCCCGGCCGTTGCTGGACGGGTCTGCGGCTCCTGCGGGCATCAGCGGTTCTCCTCTGCGGCTGTGCGGCGTGACGCCGCCGCGCGGTGCGGTCCCGGGGGCCGGAGGGGGCCCGGGGGCGTCAGTGGACTGTCGACAGCTCAGAATCATGCCCCTACCGGCCAGTCGCACACCACTCCGGGGCCCCGCCGGGGGGACGTGTCCCGGAGCCCGAGGCCCCCCGGGGGCCCGGGGCGGGCCCCTGTGGTGCCGCAGGGGCCCCGTGGGTGTCGGGGGCGCCGGACGGGCGCCGGAGCGGGCCACGGGGCCCTGAGCGACCCTCAGCAGCCGTCCGGCGCTCCGGGGTGGTGCCGGTGGTCGGGATGGGTGGAACCGGCGGCCGGCTTCAGCGGGCCGCGCCCGGACCGGCGGCCGGACCGGCGCTCGGCCGGTCGTTGCCGGGGTGGGGCCGGTCGTGGCCGGGAGCCGGTCGGTCGCCGCCGGGGTGGGGCCGGTCGTTGCCGGGGTGCGGTTGCTCGCTGCCGGGGCGCGGCGCGAGCTCGGCCACCCGGGCCTGCCAGGCCGGGTCGTCCGGCTGGTAGACGTCCGGGACGCCGTCGCCGTCCGTGTCCCGGTCCTCCTCCTCGCACAGCGCGCGGTAGTGCCGGTTGCGGAGCTTGAGCAGCACGGTGGCGACCACCGCGCACAGCAGCGAGCCCACCAGGACGGCCGTCTTCGAACGGTCGGCGAGCGCCAGGTCCCCGGGGAAGGCCAGCTCGCTGATCAGCAGCGAGACGGTGAAGCCGATCCCCGCGAGCACCGCGACCGCGAACATGTCGGCCCACTTGAGCTGCGGGTTCAGCTCCGCCCGGGTGAACCGGGCGACCAGCCAGGTGCCCCCGAAGATGCCCACCGTCTTGCCGACCAGCAGCCCGAGGACGATGCCGAGCGGCGTGGCCTGGGTGAACACCTCGCGCAGCGCCGGGCCGGAGATCGTCACCCCGGCGGCGAACAGCGCGAACACCGGGACGGCCAGCCCGGCCGACAGCGGCCGGACCAGGTGCTCGATGTGCTCGCCGGGGGAGTGCTCCTCGTCGCCCTCGCGGTGGCAGCGCAGCATCAGGCCCATGGCGACGCCCGCGACCGTGGCGTGCACGCCGCTCTCGTGCATCAGCGCCCAGATGACGAAGGCCAGCGGCACGAACAGGTACCAGCCGTGCACCCCGCGCCGGTGCAGGAACCAGAACAGCGCCAGGCCGACGAAGGCCAGACCGAGCGCCCAGAACTTGATGCCGGAGCTGTAGAAGACCGCGATGATCAGGATCGCGATCAGGTCGTCCACGACGGCCAGGGTGAGCAGGAAGGCGCGCAGCGCCGAGGGCAGGTGGCTGCCGACCACGGCCAGGACGCCGAGGGCGAAGGCGATGTCGGTGGCGGTCGGGATCGCCCAGCCGCCCGGGTGCCCGCCGCTGCCCGAGTTGATCAGGGCGAACAAGGCCGCGGGCAGCGCGACACCGCAGACCGCGGCTATGACGGGCAGTACGGCGGCGCTCGGACTGCGCAGCTCGCCCGCGACGAACTCGCGCTTGAGCTCGATCCCGGCGACGAAGAAGAAGATCGTCAGCAGGCCGTCCTTGGCCCAGTCGCCGAGCGTCAGGTCCAGGTGCAGCGGGGCGGACGGGCCGACGGTGTGGTCGAGGACGCTCTCGTACGCGCCCGGCCAGACATTGGCCCAGACCAGCGCGACCACGGCGGCGACCAGCAGCAGGATGCCGCCGACCGTCTCGGTGCGCAGTGCCTCGGTGATGTAGGCGCGCTCGGGCAGGGGCAGCCGGCCTGGGAACTGCCGGCGGCGGGTCGTCGGCTCGTGGACGGGCGGCTGTCGGGTCACGCTCGGACCTCCTGCGGGCTGGGAACGGCAAACGGATGCACACGTGGTGCAAAGTGCCGACCAGACTTCCCGGCGCGCCCTGTGACGCCCGGATTCCTGTTCGAGGACCTTGATGCGTCCTTAGCAGTCTAACGGGAACGTCCGAGTGACATCCGGATTGTCCTACCTAAGGACTTAAGCCCTGGTGCTGTGTTCTGCACCCTCGCGGAGCACCGGCGCCGCACCCGAATGGCCCCGGCCGCGTGCAGACGAGTGAACGCGTTCCTATCGTCGGATGCAGGCGCCGCCCGATCCGGGCCCAGGCGTCATCCCCCGTCAAACCCCTTGCGCCGCTTCGGAGGCACCCCATGCCCAGACCGCCCCTCTTACCCGGTGAGACCGTCGTGTCCGCCGCTCTGCCCGCCGGCCCCTCCGGCCCCTCGGGATCATCCGACCCCTCCGGCCCTGGTGGCACCTCGGGCCCCTCGGGCCCCTCGGGCCGCTCTGGCTCCGACGAGCCCGAGCTCCCCACCGACCTCGACCACCTGCTCCGCCCGCTGTTCCACGCGGCCGGTCCCGGCGGGGGAGTCGCCGTCGCGGTGATCCGCGGCGACGAACGGACGGTCGCCTGCCGGGGACGCTCCGACCGTTCCGGCCGGCGCCCGGTCCGGGCCGACACCCGGTTCGAACTCGGTTCCGTGACGAAGACGTTCACCGGACTGCTGCTCGCCGAGATGGCCGCCCGGGGCGAGGTCCGGTACGACGACCCGATCGACCGTTACCTGCCTGCCGACGCCGCCCCCGGCTATCCGCACGAGCGGCCGATCACCCTGCTCCACCTGGCCACCCACACCTCGGGCCTGCCCCGGCTGCCGGTCGGCCTGCTGCCCGCGATGGCACCCCGGTGGTTCACCAGCCCGTACGACACGTTCGGCCCGGCCCACCTGCTCAGGGCCCTGCCGCGGACCCCCGTTCGGGGCACCCCCGGCACGCACGTGCGCTACTCGAGCCTCGGCTGCGGACTGCTCGGACTGCTGCTGGCCAACGCGGCCGGACAGCGCTACGACGACCTCCTGGCCGCCCGGGTCTGCGGGCCGCTCGGCCTGGTCGACACCTCCAGCGGCCCCGGCCGGGAGGAGGTCGCCGGGTACCGGCGCGGGCGCCGGGTGCCGTCCTTCCGGCTGCCGGCCCTGCCGGGCGCGGCCGCACTGCGCTCGACCGGCGACGACATGCTCCGCTACCTCCAGGCGCACCTGTCGCTGGACGCCGTTCCGCTCCCGGAACGGGCCGACGCGGCGGTGCTGCGGACGGCGCTCGGCGAGGTCCGCCGGCCGCGGGCGGGCCGGCGCCGGGGTGGTACCACCCGGATCTGCCTGGGCTGGAACCAGCGGTCGGTGCCCGCGGGGGCGGACCCGGACGAGGACGACGGCGAGGAACTCGTGTTCCACGCCGGCTCCACCCGGGGCTTCACCGCCTTCGCAGGCTTCAGCCCGCGTGCGCAGGTGGGGCTGGCGGTGATGGCCAGGGCACGGTCGCTGCGCAGCCGCGGCTTCGTCCAGAGCGCGTACGAGACCCTGCGGACCCTGACCGCGCAGCGGCGCGGCCCGGTGGGTCTGGACGCTCTGGAGACGCTGGAAGCTCCCGCGACGGTCGAGGGCAGGCGGTGACGTCCAGGTGGCGGGAGTCCTGTGACCTGTGACGGACCGTCCGTACGACGACGGGGCCCCGGGCGGTCATCACCGCCCGGGGCCCCGCCCGTTGCCTCACTCGGGTGTCAGCGCTCCGAGATCAGCGCTCCGAGATCAGCACTCCGATGTCAGTACCCGGGTGTCAGCGCGCTCAGCCGTTGCCGCCGGAGGGCGGGAGCTGGGCCTGGATCTGGCTCATGACGGTGCTGTCGGCGAGGGTGGTGGTGTCGCCGACTTCGCGGCCTTCGGCGATGTCGCGCAGGAGGCGGCGCATGATCTTGCCGGAGCGGGTTTTGGGGAGTTCGCCGACGACCTTGATCTGCTTGGGTTTGGCGATGGGGCCGAGGGTGCGGCCGACGTGGGCGCGCAGTTCGTCGACGAGGTCGGGGGTTTCGGTGATGCCGCCGCGCAGGATGACGAAGGCGACGATGGCCTGGCCGGTGGTGGGGTCGGTGGCGCCGACGACGGCGGACTCGGCGACGGAGGGGTGGCCGACGAGGGCGGATTCGACCTCGGTGGTGGAGATGTTGTGGCCGGAGACGAGCATGACGTCGTCGACGCGGCCCAGGAGCCAGATGTCGCCGTCCTCGTCCTTCTTGGCGCCGTCGCCGGCGAAGTAGCGCCCTTCGAAGCGGGACCAGTAGGTGTCGATGTAGCGCTGGTCGTCGCCCCAGATGGTGCGGAGCATGGAGGGCCAGGGTTCGGTGAGGACGAGGTAGCCGCCGGAGCCGTTGGGGACCTCGGTGCCGTTGTCGTCGACGACGGTGGCGGCGATGCCGGGCAGGGCGCGCTGGGCGGAGCCGGGCTTGGTCTCGGTGACGCCGGGCAGGGGGCTGATCATCATGGCGCCGGTCTCGGTCTGCCACCAGGTGTCGACGATGGGGGCCTTGCCGGCGCCGATGTGTTCGCGGTACCAGATCCACGCTTCGGGGTTGATGGGTTCGCCGACGCTGCCCAGGACGCGCAGGGTGGAGAGGTCGAACTTGGCGGGGATGTCGTCGCCCCACTTCATGAAGGTGCGGATCGCGGTGGGGGCGGTGTAGAGGATGGTGACGCCGTACTTCTGGACGATCTCCCAGAAGCGGCCCTGGTGGGGGGTGTCGGGGGTGCCTTCGTAGATGACCTGGGTGGCGCCGTTGGCCAGGGGGCCGTAGACGATGTAGGAGTGGCCGGTGACCCAGCCGATGTCGGCGGTGCACCAGTAGACGTCGGTCTCGGGCTTGAGGTCGAAGACGGCGTGGTGGGTGTAGGCGGCCTGGGTGAGGTAGCCGCCGGAGGTGTGCAGGATGCCCTTGGGCTTTCCGGTGGT
>NZ_JBHWGV010000063.1:0-52718 GCF_042732955.1 Kitasatospora sp. NPDC059747
CCGTGCGGCGGGCACCCCGAGGAGGGGCCCTGAGACGCCGGCGGGCCGGCCGGAACTCCGTCCCGGCCGGCCCTCGGGCGCGCAAGCGCGTCAGGGGCGCTGGGTGTCCGTGTACGCGCCGTGCTGGTGGGCGCCGGCCTGGGCCGGCACCGAGCCGTAGCGGCCCGGGCGGCGACCGCGCGGGTGGCGGGTCAGGTGGAAGCCGAGGACGCCCGCGACGGCGGCCAGGGCGCCGCCGCCGATCGTCCAGTACCAGCGGCTGTTCCAGCCGGAGAACCAGCCGGTGTACCAGTGGTCCGCCGCCTTCACCGGGGCCGCCGCCTTGGCGGTGCTCGCGCCGCCGCCGGCCGGCGGGACGAGCGGCGCCTTGAGCTCGCCCCCCTCGGGCTGGGCGTTGTCGGCGTTGCCCTTGGCAGCGGTGTGCAGCTGGACGGAGGCGGCGAGGCCGAGGTCCTGCTGCGCGACGTCGGTGGCCGCGAGCTTCACGTAGTACGTGCCGGGCAGCGGGTCGCCGGACCACGGCTCGGCCCAGGTGCGGACCTCGCGCAGGGTGCAGCTCAGGGCGAGCGAGGCGGTGTTCTCGTCGCCCGTGGCGTTCTGGGTGCCGGCGGTGCAGGCCTGACGGCGGCGCAGCCCGTCGAAGACCTCGACGGCCCAGGTCTGCGGGCCGTGTCCGTGCCGGTCGGCGGCGGGGGCCAGGTTGACGGTCACGGAGACCGTCGGGGTCTGGCCCTCGGCGGCCCCGAACGCCCAGTACAGGTAGTCGCCGGTGGAGGCGGCGACGTTGGCGTCCTGGCCGGGGGAGAGGTTGACGGCGGTCAGGAAGGAGGTGCCGGCCTTGGTCGCCGGGGCCGCGGTGCCGCTCGCGCTCGGCGAGGGGGTCGGCGAGGCGGCGGAGGCCGCCGGGGCGGCCAGCGCGAGGGCGGGCAGCAGGGCGGAGGCGGCGAGCAGGCCGCGAAGAGTCCTACGCATGGTCAGTTCTCCCGCCAGACGGCGATCCGCCAGCGGGCGATCCAGCCGGCCACCAGGCCGGTCAGCAGGCCGGCGCCGGTGAGGGTGAGCAGCAGGATCCAGCCGCGGCCGAGGCCCATCGCCGCGACCTCGGGGGCGGGGGAGGCGGAGGCCAGGTCGACGGTCAGCTCCAGCGGCAGGCCGGGGTCGGCCTGGACGCCGGCCTGGGGGGCCAGCGAGTTGCTGACGACCAGGCAGACGGTGGTCGGCGGCTGCTCGCTCGGCGACGCCTTGGGCTTGGCGATGACGTAGCCCTTGGAGTCGTTCGTGGACCAGCGCAGGCCGGTGGAGATGACGTCGTTGCGGCCGTTGTCCGCGTCGGTGCCGCGGACCAGCTCCTGACCGGTCGCGCTGGTGGCCTGGAGCAGGACGCCGTAGTCCCGGGCGACGGCCCGGTCCAGCGAGACGCTGACC
Organism: Kitasatospora sp. NPDC059747; assembly: GCF_042732955.1. Lineage (NCBI taxonomy): Bacteria > Bacillati > Actinomycetota > Actinomycetes > Kitasatosporales > Streptomycetaceae > Kitasatospora > Kitasatospora sp. NPDC059747. The sequence continues at coordinate 1,426 of NZ_JBHWGV010000063.1, forward strand.
GAGGCGCGCAGCTCCTGGCCGGACTTGACCGGGACCTTGTAGACGCGGTGCTCGGAGAACTTCTCGCGGTCGCTGTAGACGCCGGGGGCGAGGACGGGGGCGTTCTCGCACTTGTCGGTGCCGGCGGTCTTGACCGGGTTGACGGTGTAGGTGTCGTCGCTGCGGTCGATCAGCTGCTTCACCTTGTTGGTGAGCTGGTCCTGGCTGCGGACGTCGGTGTAGGTGCCGCCGGTCGCGTTGGCGATGCAGAGCAGCTGCTGGCGGGTCTTGTCGTCGTGGGCGAGGCCGAGGGTGTCGACGACCAGGTGGATGCCCTGGGCGGCGAGTTCGCGGGCCACGTCGCACGGGTCCGGCGGGGCGCAGTCGTCCTCGCCGTCGGTGATCAGGACGATCCGGCGGGTCGCGTCGCCCTTGCCGAGGTCCTGGGCGGCGCCGCGCAGCGCCAGGCCGATCGGGGTCCAGCCGGTGGGGCGCAGGGTGGCGACCGCGGTCTTGGCCTCGACCTTGTTGGTCTTGCCGACCGGGAACAGCTGCTTGGTGTCCTGGCAGCCGACGGTCTTGTCGTTGCCGGGGTAGGTCGCGCCGAGGGTGCGGATGCCGAAGTCGGTCTCCGCGGGCAGGGCGTCGATCACCTCGTTGAGGGACTGCTGGGCCACCGAGATGCGGCTCTTGCCCTGGATGTCGGCGGTGTTCATGGAGCCGCTGACATCGAGGATGAGGTCGACCCTGGGGGCCTCCTGGGGAGCCGGGGCGGAGCCGCCCGATGGTTCGTCGGCGTGGGCGGGCAGGCCGAGGAGCAGCGAGGCACCCGTTATCGCCGCGGCGGCGAGCAGGCTGCCCAGCCTGGTCGTTGGTCGTCGTCGTCCGGTAATCACGCGGCCGATCCTAGGGATCATCAGTTCGCCATGGCCAAACGAGTCCGCAGCGTGGCGGTGGTGCACCCCCGGGCGAACTCCCGCGCGCGGGCGGGGTTTCGCGGGCGCCGGGCTCACACGGCGCTTATGCGCGGTGGTTAGCCTTCCGTGCGGACCGGTCGAGCGGGTCCGGACCGGCCGGGCGGGCGGCGAAGGGGGCGCGGTGGAGCTGACGGGCGTCGGGAAGCGGTACGGGCGGGGCGGGCGGTGGGTCCTGCGCGGGGTCGACCTGGCCGTCCGGCCGGGGGAGTTGGTGCGGATCGCGGGGGCGAACGGGACGGGCAAGTCGACGCTGCTCAGGCTCGTCGCGGGGATCGAGCGGCCGAGCGCGGGGCGGGTGGTGCGGCCGGGGACGGTGGCGTACGTGCCGGAACGGTTCCCGCCGGCGCTGCCGTTCGACGCGGCCTCGTACCTGCTGCGGGTCGGCCGGGTACACGGGCTGACGGACGCGGAGGCGCGGCGCGGGGCGGCGGAGTGGCTGGACCGGTTCGGCATCGCGGACCGGGCGGGCACGCCGCTGAGCCAGCTGTCGAAGGGCACCTGCCAGAAGGTCGCGGTCGCGCAGGCGCTGCTGCCCGGGGCGCGGGTGGTGCTCCTGGACGAGGCCTGGACCGGGCTCGACCCGGTGGCCCGGACGGTGCTGGACGAGGCCGCGGCCGAGCGGGCGGCGGGCGGCGGCGCGGTGCTGTTCGTCGACCACGACCCGGCGCGGCTGGCCGGACTGACCACGGCCGCCTACCGGGTCGGCGCGGACGGCGGGCTGCGGCCCGCGGAGGAACGGCCCGCGGAGGAGCGGGCCGTGCGGGCGGACGGCCCGTCGGTGCGGGTGGAGGTGGACGTGGACGTCCTGGACGGTGATCCGCTGCCCGCCCGGCTGCCGGGCGCCCCGGAGCTCACCGCGCTGGAGGGGACGGCGGTGCGGCTCACGGTGGCGGCGGCGCACTCGGACGCTCTGCTGCGCCGCCTGCTGACCGGCCGTCCGGCCGTGAGCGTGCTGGCCGTCAGACGGCGGGAGGGGGAGCGGTGAGGCAGGTCGGGGCGCTGGCCCGGTACCACCTGGAGCTGCTGCTGCGCGGGCACGGATGGCTGCCGCCGTTCCTCGCGTACGCGCTGCTGCTGGTGCTCGGCGTGACGGCGGGTGATCCGCTGCTGGGCGGGCTGGGCTACGGCGCGGGCGTGCTGCTGCCGGTCAGCGCGTGGTACGTCCGCAGTGCGCTGAACGCCGAGCCGCCGGCCTCGCGGGCGTGTCTGGTGGCGGCGGCGGGTCCGGCCCGGGTCCAGCTGGGCGGGCTGCTGGCGGCGCTGACGGTCGGTCTGGTGCTGGCGGTGGCCGAGGTGGCCGGGCTCTGGTGGGTAAGCGGGCCGGTCGCCAACCCGAAGGCGGACCAGCCGCCGGTCGGGGTGGCGCTGCTGGCCGGGCTGCTGGCCTCGGTGGTCTCCGTGCTGCTGGGGGTGCTGGTGGGGGCGCTGTGCAACCGGCCGGTGCTCGCGCGGGCGCAGTACGGCATCCCGCTGGCGCCGGCGCTCGCGACGGCGGTGCTGGTGGCGCCCGGCTCGCCGGCGAACGCGGCGGTGAGCGGCCTGGTCGCCGCCGACCGGACCGGGCGGGTCGGCCCGCCGTGGCTCGAACTGCTGGCGGCCGCGGGGCTGCTGGTGGCGGCCGCGGCGGGTTCGGCGGCGCTGGCGGGGCGGCGGCCGGAGTGAGCCGGCGGGTGCAGGCCTCGATGATCCGGACAATTGCTGACACACCGTGAAGAAGAGCCGATAAATATGGATAGTGCTCGTTAGGGTGACGAATCGGGGCGCGGGCGCTTCCGCTCCCCGGTACGTCCGACGCGCGGGAAGGACCCGCGGTGAGCACCCCCAGGACGGTCCGTGGCGACACCCTCCGCCGTGACCACCACCGCCGCCCGGCCGGCCCGGCCGGTGCCGACCCGGCGCACCACCGAGCTCGTGCTGGTGCTGGCCGCGGTGCTGATCGCCGTGTTCGGCTACGTCGAGGTCGGCGTCGACCTGGACGGCACGGTGCCCGCCGACACCGCCGGGTACGGCGCCGCGCTCGGCGTGCTCGCCCTGCTGGCGCACGCCGTCGTCCGGTGGCGGGCCCGGTACGCGGACCCGCTGCTGCTGCCGATCGCGGTGCTGCTCAACGGGATCGGGCTGGTGGTGATCTACCGGCTCGACCGGGCGACCTCCGGCCCGGGCGCGGCCTCCACGCAGCTGCTGTGGTCCGCCCTCGGGGTGGCGCTGTTCGGCGCGGTGGTGCTGCTGGTGCCCGACCACCGGCGGCTCCGGCGCTACGCCCACGTGGGCGCGCTCGCGGCACTCGTCCTCCTGGTGCTGCCGATCTTCTTCCCGCCGGTGTACGGGTCCCGGATCTGGATCGTCGTCGGGCCGCTCTCCTTCCAGCCGGGGGAGTTCGCCAAGGTCCTCCTGGCGGTCTTCTTCGCCGCCTACCTGGCCGTGCACCGGGACGCCCTCGCGCTCACCGGGCGGCGGGTCTGGCGCTGGCGGCTGCCGCGCGGGCGGGTGCTCGGGCCGGTGCTGCTGATCTGGGCCGCGTTCGTCGGGGTCCTGGTGCTGGAGACCGACCTCGGGACCTCGCTGCTGTACTTCGGGCTGTTCGTCGTGATGCTCTACGTCGCCACCGCGCGCACCGGCTGGATCGCGATCGGGCTGGGCCTCGCGGCGGCCGGCGCGGTGACGGTGGGATTCCTGGAGGCCCACGTGCGCAGCCGGGTGGCGGACTGGCTGGACCCGCTCGGCTCGATCGCGGCGGGCAAGGGGGCCAACCAGATCGCCCAGTCGCTGTTCGCCTTCGCGTGGGGCGGGGAGCTCGGGACGGGCCTCGGCAACGGGCACTCGGTGCTGATCGGCTTCGCGGCCAAGTCCGACTTCATCCTCGCGACGATCGGCGAGGAGCTCGGCCTGACCGGGCTGGTCGCGGTGTTCCTGCTGTACGCGCTGCTGGTCTCGCGCGGGTTCCGGACGGGCATCGCGCTGCGCGACCCGTTCGGGCGGCTGCTGGCGATCGGGCTGGCGGCGATCGTCGGCCTGCAGGTGTTCGTGGTGGCGGGCGGGGTGCTCGCGCTGATCCCGCTGACGGGGATGACGCTGCCGTTCGTCGCCCAGGGCGGCTCGTCGGTGGTCACCAACTGGATCATCGTCGCGCTGCTGGTCCGCATGAGCGACATCGCGCGGCGGCCTGCTCCGGCCCCGGCCCCGGCCCCTGCTCCGGCTTCGGGGGAGGCCTGATGGCGCGCTTCGGGCCGGCCAGGGGGAACGGGCCGCAGGGGCTCCCGGGGATCTCCGTGACCGGCCGCCGCGCCGGCACGTTCTGCCTGCTGCTGATCGCCGCGCTGTGCGTCCAGGCCACCCGGGTGCAGGTCTTCGAGGCGAAGGACCTCGACCACAACAGCGCCAACCAGCGGCTCACCGTCGAGCGGTACGGGCAGCCGCGGGGGAACATCCTGGTCGGCGCGGACACCGTCACTGGCTCGGCGCCCACCGGCGGCCGGTACGCGTACAAGCGCACCTACACCGACGGCCCGACGTACGCGGCCGTCACCGGCTTCGCCTCGCAGGCGTACGGCGACACGCAGCTGGAGGGGACCGAGGACGACCTGCTGACCGGGACGGACAGCCGCCTCGCCGGCTGGGCGGTCTGGGACGCGGTCGCGCGCCGGCAGAACCCCGGCGGGGACGTCTACACCACCCTCGACCGGGCGGCCCAGGAGGCGGCGATGCGCGGGCTGGGCGCGCAGACGGGCGCGGTCGCCGCGATCGAGCCCGCCACCGGGCGGATCCTGGCGCTGGCCAGCACGCCCACCTACGACCCCGGGAGCTTCGCCGGGTCCACCTCGGCCGACCAGACGGCGTGGAACCGGCTGCAGGCCGACAGCGGCCAGCCGATGCTCAACCGGGCGCTGCGCCAGACCTACCCGCCCGGCTCGGCCTTCAAGGTGGTGACGGCCGCCGCCGCGCTCGCCGGCGGGGTGGTCACCGACATCAACGCGCCCACCGGCGCGCCCTTCCCGTACGTCCTGCCGGGGACGACCACGCCGCTGGTCAACGACACGAGGGCCTGCGACCAGCCCGGGCAGTCGCTGGACACCGCGATGACCTACAGCTGCAACAGCGTCCTCGGCTATCTCGGCGTGCGCACCGGCCTGGACGCGATGGCCGCGATGGCGGCGAACTTCGGCTTCAACGACGCCAGGCTCGACATGCCGGTGCGGCCGTCGCGCTCGAACTTCGACACGAAGATGAACGACTCGCAGCTCGCGCTCTCCTCTATCGGGCAGTTCGACACGGCCGCGACCCCGCTGGTGATGGCGATGGTCGCGGCCGGGATCGCCAACAACGGGACGGTGATGCGTCCACAGCTTGTGGACAAGCTGACGAAGAGCGACGGGACGGCGGTCCAGCTGATGAAGCCGGCCGTCTACAAGCGGGCGATGGAGCCGGGGGTGGCCGCGCAGGTGCAGCGGCTCATGACGGACGTCGTGGACAACGGCACCGGCGCCAACGCCCGGATCCCGGGCGCGGTGGTCGGCGGGAAGACGGGCACCGCCCAGCACGGCGTGGACAACAGCGGGACGCCGTACGCGTGGTTCGTCTCGTGGGCCAGGCCGGCCGGATCGGACAAGGTGCCGCCGGTGGCCGTCGCCGTGGTCATCGCGGACAGTGACGCCACGGACGTGACCGGTGGCGGGCTCGCGGCGCCGATCGCCCGCTCGGTGATGCAGGCCGTCCTCGGACGGTGACCGGGCGATACCCCTGAGCTGCGGCTTTACCTCGCCCGAGGGAGATTCGCCGTTTACGAAGCGTCCGGTTTGTCCTTGTCCATTCGACAGTTCGTATAATGCGCAAGCCCGGACTGTTCGTTTGCGACACTGGTGCATTCGCGCGGTACTGTCCCATCTTTGTTCGGTTGGTCCCCGATGACACCCCGTATCGCACTTGGTGACCGACCGCTAGGACACCCTCCCTCGCCTAGAAAGACCGCGGTTTTGGCCAGCAACTCCCTTGGTGCGCGTCTGCTGCGACGCAAGCCCGTGTCGACACTGATCGCCGAGAGCGAGGGCCGGGACAGCCTCCCGGCCGGCGCACCGGAGGAGGGCGGACGCTCCGGCATCCACCTCCGCCGCTCCATCGGACTCTGGCAGCTGTCCTCGATCGGCATCGGCGCCACCATCGGTACCGGCATCTTCTTCGTGCTCAACACCGCGGTGCCGTCCGCCGGACCGGCCGTCATCCTGTCCTTCGTCATCGCCGCCGTCACGGCGGGCCTCACGGCGCTGTGCTACGCCGAGATGGCCTCCGCGATCCCGGTCTCCGGCTCGTCCTACTCCTACGCCTACGCGACCCTCGGCGAGGGCGTCGCCTTCGGCGTCGGCATCTGCCTGCTGATGGAGTACGGCGTGTCCGCCTCCGCGATCGCGGTGAGCTGGGCCGAGTACCTCGACAAGTTCCTCGACCTGGCCTTCGGGGTCAAGATCCCCGAGCAACTGGCGGGCGCGCCGGACAGCACCCACTGGTTCAACCTGCCGGCGCTGCTGCTGGTCGCCATGGTCTGCTTCCTGCTGATCCGCGGCGTCAGCGAGTCGGTGAAGGTCAACGCGGCGATGGTCGCGATCAAGATCCTCATCCTGGTGCTGTTCGTCGGCGTCGCGCTCACCGGCTTCCACTCCGGCAACCTGACCCCGTTCATGCCGCTCGGCATCGGAGGCGTGCAGGTCGCGGCGTCCAGCATCTTCTTCTCGTTCATCGGCCTGGATGCCGTGTCCACCGCCGGTGAGGAGGTCAAGAACCCCCGCCGCACCCTGCCGCTGGCGATCATCATCTCGCTGGTCGTGGTGACCCTGCTCTACATCCTGGTCGCGCTGGCCGGCATCGGCGCCCAGCCGTGGCAGAAGTTCGACGGCCAGGAGGCCGGGCTCGCCCAGATCCTCCAGGACATCACCGGCCAGAGCTGGCCCGCGATGGTCTTCGCGGTCGGCGCGATCCTCTCGATCTTCAGCATCACCCTCGTGGTGATCTACGGCCAGACCCGCATCCTGTACTCGATGGGCCGCGACGGCATGCTGCCCAAGCGCTTCGCCGAGCTCTCGCCGCGCACCGGCACCCCGGTCTGGAACACGATCGTGGTCGGCGTCGGCGTGGGCGCGCTCGCCGCGTTCGTCCCGCTCAACATCCTGGCCGACATCACCAGCCTCGGGACGCTCATCGCCTTCTCGGTCGTCTCGGTGGGCGTCATCGTCCTGCGCCGCACCCAGCCCGACCTGCCGCGCGGCTTCAAGGTGCCCGGCTACCCGGTCGTGCCGCTGCTCAGCGTCGGCTTCTGCGGCTACCTGATCACCGGCCTGCACGCCGACACCTTCCGGGCCGGGGCGATCGCCCTCGCCGTCGCCGTGGTCGTCTACTTCGGTTACAGCATCAAGAACTCGAAGCTGGAGCGCGGAGCGGAGCAGCAGAGCGCCCCGGTGGACAGCCACTCCGGCTGATCCGTCTCACGCTCCGGATCCGGCGGTGGTCACCGCCCGTTGCTATGGATACGAAGGGTCGCCAGGTGGCAAGACGCCTGGCGACTCTTCGCGCGTAGACCGCGACTCTCCGTCGATCCCGGTGGCGACAGCGCGGGCCCCCCACCCATAACCTTCCACCATGGTGAGCACCCGCACGCCCGGCTTCTCCCGCCCGCGCGGCCGCTTCACCGGCCGTTCCAGAACGCCGGCCCCCCAACCGGTCGGACCGCCCTCCCGGCCCGACCGCCCCCTGCGCGGCCTGGTCTCCAGGGCCGTCCCCCGCCAGCGCCGCGAGAACACGTTTCCGCCCACGGCCGCGCGGACCGACCCCGCCCGGCTCGCCTCCCTGCGCAGCGTCCAGCTGCTCGGCTGCGCCGTCGCGGCCGGCTGGGCGGCCGCCTTCCCGCTCGTCTCCGACCTGCCCAACCAGCGCGTCTGGGGCATCATCGCGGCCCCCGCCTACCTCCTGGCCGGGCTGCTCTGCCTGATCCTGCCGCGCCGGTTCGCGGCGCGTTCCGCTGCGGCGGTCGCCCTCCTCGGGGCCGTCGTCGTGCCGCTGGCGCTCCTCGCCGTCCAGGGCCGCCACCAGTCCGAGGTGATGGTGGTCGAGCGCTCGGCCCACCTGCTGCTCACCACCGGCAGCGCCTACCTGCAGCACCCCGTCGTGGTCACCGACTACAACCCGTACCTGCCGGCCATGTCCCTCTTCGGGATGCCCCGCCAACTGCTCGGCAGCGGCGACGCCTTCACCCGGGTCGCCGGGGACGCCCGGATCTGGTTCGCGCTCACCTTCTTCGCCTGCCTGCTGGCCAGCTGGCGCCTGCTGCGGCCCTCCCGGGACCGCGCCCCGCTGCTGCCGCTCGCGGTGCTCACCGCCTCGCCGCTGATAGCGCTCGCCCTCGTCGTCGGCGGTGTCGACCTGCCGCTGATCGGCGTCTGCTGCCTGGCCATGGCACTCGCCGAGCGCGACCGCACCGTCGCCGCGGGGCTCGTCCTCGCCCTCGCCTGCACCCTCAAGTGGACGGCCTGGCCCGCGCTGCCCGTCGCCGTCCTGCTGCTGTGGCGGCTCTACGGGCGGCGCCCGGCGGCCCGGACCGGGCTGATCGCGGTCGGCACGAGCCTGGCCGTGCTCCTGCCGTCCGTGCTGACCAGGGCGGCCGAGCTGCGCGAGCAGGTGGTGCTCTTCCCGCTCGGGATGACCGCGATCCGCACCCCGGCCGGCAGCCCGCTGCCCGGCAAGGTGCTGGCCGGCTTCGGACCGACCGGGCACACCGTCTCGCTGACGCTGATGACCCTCGGCGGCGTCGCGGTGGCCATCTGGCTGCTGGCCCGGCCGCCGGTGACCGCGACCGGCGCCGCCGACCTGCTGGCCGCGGGGCTCGCGATCGCCTTCATGCTGGCCCCGGCCGGGCGCTTCGGGTACCTCGCGCTGCCGGCCGTCCTGGTGATCTGGCCCCGGCTCGCCGCGCGGCGGTGGAGCAACCGGCCGGCCGCCGTGGTGCGGCGGCGCCCGGAACAGCCGGACCGCCCGGAACGGCCGGAGCCCGCTCTGCCGAGAGGCTGAGCGGGCTCCTGGGGGTGCCGGTGCGTGTGGGGTCTACCGGTTGCCGAAGGACTTGAGCAGCGAGGCGACGGCCGGGCCGGCCGCGTCGACGCCGTGGCCGCCGCCCTGCACCTCGGCCGCGACCGCGATGTTGCCGCGGTAGGCGGTGAACCAGCTGTTGGTGGTGGCCGCGCCGGCGACCTCGGCGGAGCCGGTCTTGGCGCCCGCGTTGTCGGTGATCCCGGCCATCACGGCCTGGGCCGTGCCGCCGGTGGCGGTGGCGTTCATCATCGCGCGCAGCTTGCCGGCGACGTCCGGCGAGATCTGGCGGGCGGCCGGCTGCTGCGGCAGGCCGGCGACCAGGATGGGCTGCTTGAACGCGCCGCTCTGCACGGTCGCCGTGATCGAGGCGATCGCCAGCGGGTTCATCTGGACCTTGCCCTGGCCGATGTAGTTCATCGCCTGCTCGTCCTTGCTGCCCGGGGTGGCCGGGATCTTGCCGTCCGAGTTCGGCAGGCCGGTCTTCCACTCCAGGCCGACGCCGTAGACGTCCTTGGCGGTGGCCGCGAGCGTCTCCGGCTTCAGGCTGGTCAGGCCCTGGTTGATGAAGGCGGTGTTGCAGGACACCTTGAAGTCGTCCTGGAGGGTGTTGTTCGGGAAGGCGCCCGGGAAGTCGTTCGGGATCGCCACCGGGTTGCTGCTCTTCTCCGGGCAGGCCACGTTCGAGTCCGGGTTGATCCCGGCCTCCAGCAGCGCCGTCGAGGTGACGATCTTCATCGTCGAGCCGGGCGCGAGCAGGCCCAGGAAGGCCCGGTTCTGGCCGTTGGACGGCGCGTTGGCGAAGGCCAGCACCTGACCGGTGCTCGGCTCGATCGCGACGATGGAGCCCTGCTTGCCGCCCAGGTCGGTCATCGCCTTCTCGGCCGCGGCCTGGATGGCGTTGTCGATCGTCACCTTGAACGGCTTGCCCGGCTTGGGTTCGACGATCGTGAACAGCTTGTCCGGGGCGGTCTTGCCGGCCGGGTCGCTGATGACGACCGCGCTGCCCGCGTCCTGGTCCTTGTTCGGGTCCGGCGGCAGCAGCTTGCGGGCGTTGTCCTGGAGGGTCGCCAGCGACGCGGTGAGCGAGGGGGCCTGCAGCGGCTTGCCGTTGCGGTCCACGGCGCTGGACGGCGGGGCGAAGACCTGCTGGGTGGCGATCGTCTCGTTCCCGGACAGGTGCGGGTGGAGCACGCTCGGGGCCCAGTGCACGGCCGGGGTGTCGTCGCTCATCTTCACGACGCCGAGGAAGCCGTTGTAGTCCCAGACCCGGGCGGTGCCCTCGAACTCGGCGCGCGCCTTGAAGCCCATCAGCACGCCGGTGGGCGCGGGGGTGGCGGCGGCGGACGGCGAGTCGCTCGCGCCCGGCGTGCCGGCGGCCGAGGGGGTCGCGGACGCGGAGGGTGCGCCGGACGGCTTGGCCGGGGTGGGGGTGCCGGTGGCCGAGGCGAAGGCCTGCGGGGTGGCCGGGCCGGACGGGGTCAGCGTCAGCGCGCTCGGCTTGACCTGCTCCTTGAAGGCGGTCAGTGCGGCCGTGGCGGCGTCCGGGTTGTCGGTCAGCGAAGCCGCCTTGGCCACGTCGCCGGCCGCCCAGGCCGCCAGGAAGTCCTTGGCGCCGCTGGCCGCCTGGTCCGCGGAGGGGGGTTCGGCGACCACCGTGCGGGGCTTCTTGGCCGAGCCGGACCCGTCGCCCGAGCCGTTCACCAGGCTGTACGCGCCGTAGCCGCCGCCTGCGAGCACGGCGACGGACACGCCGGTGATGATGCCGATTTTCGCGCCTTTGCGCATGGTGCTGCTCCCCCAGGGGTCGGGCGACTAACGCGGTACTGACCCCCCACCCTAGGCAGGCCGACTCGGTGCGCCGACGAAACGCCCGGGAGTTGTGACGGTTCTGGTACGTGTCGAACACCGTATGCGTACGGTCCCCGCACTCCCGGCCGGACCGGGGCGCGGCGGGCCGGCCCGGCCCGGAGCCGGCTCAGATCCAGCTGTTGAACCACATCCGCCGGCGCCAGTCGTCCATCGGGATCGTCTGTCCGGAGAACAGCGGGAAGAAGAACAGGAAGTTCCAGACGATCAGCAGGACCAGCAGGCCGGCCGACGCGCCGCCGATGATCCGGCGGTCCCGGGAGGCGCCCGGGGGCCCGATCATCGCGCCGAGCATCATCGTCACCGCGAGCACCAGGAACGGGACGAAGGCGACCGCGTAGAACAGGAAGATCGTCCGCTGCTGGTACTCGAACCAGGGCAGGTAGCCGGCCGCCAGGCCGCACAGCACCGCGCCGGCCCGCCAGTCCCGCCGGGCCGCCCAGCGCCACAGGCAGTACACCAGGGCGATGCAGCCGGCCCACCACAGCAGCGGGGTGCCGAGGCCGAGCACCTCGCGGGCGCACTCGGCCGCGGTGCAGCCGTCCTGGCCCGTCTTCGGGGACTCGTAGTAGAAGGAGACCGGCCGGCCGAGGACCAGCCAGCTCCACGGGTTCGACTGGTAGGTGTGCGGGTCGGTCAGGTGGGTGTGGAAGTCGTACATCGTGGAGTGGTAGTGCCACAGGGCGCGCAGGCCCTCCGGGATCCACGGGTAGTCGGTGCTCCGGCCGGCCGCCCAGTCGCGGCCCCAGCCGCCCTGGCCGGGCGCGTTGCTGCTGGCGAACCAGCCCCACCACGAGGCGACGTAGACGCCCAGTGCGACCACGACGACCGAGACGAAGGCCGGCAGCGCGTCCCGGGTGAGCGCCGCCAGGTACGGGCGCGGGGCCCCGGCCAGGCGGCGCGCGCCCGCGTCCCAGAGCACGGTCATCAGGCCGAAGGCGGCCGCGACGTACAGGCCGCTCCACTTGGTCGCGCAGGTCAGCCCGACGCAGACGCCGGCCGCGATCCGGTACGGGCGCCAGCCCAGGCGCACCCGCTGGGCGAGCGCGGCGTCCGCGATCCCGTCGAGCCGGGCGGCCAGCAGGGCCCTGGTGCGGTCGCGGTCCAGGATCAGGAAGCCGAAGGCGGCGAGGATCCAGAACATCACCACGAGGTCCAGCAGGGCCGAGCGGCTGAGCACGAAGTGCAGGCCGTCCACCGAGAGCAGCAGGCCGGCCACGCAGCCCAGCAGGGTGGAACGGAACAGGCGGCGGGCGATCCGGGCGATCATCAGCACGGACACCGTGCCGAGCAGGGCCACCGCGAAGCGCCAGCCGAAGGGGTTCATCCCGAACAGCCACTCGCCGAAGCCGATGATCCACTTGCCCACCGGCGGGTGGACGACGTAGCCGGCCATCGGGCGGTAGGGGGCCGTCCCGTCCTTCATGATCTGCTCGTTGGCGCCGTCCGGCCAGTTGATCTCGTAGCCGCCGTGCCAGAGCGCGTACGCGTCCTTGGCGTAGTACGTCTCGTCGAAGATGATCGCGTGCGGCTCCCCGAGGTCGGTGAACCGCAGGATCCCGGCGAAGACCGCGACGGCGACCGGGCCGAGCCAGCCCGACCAGCGGCACAGGAACGCCCACAGGGCCGGCGGCACCGCGATGCCCAGGCGCAGCAGCAGCGGGGACGGCGGGACGTCGTCCGGCGTCACCCCGGGGCCGTCCGGCATCGGCGGCACGAGGCGTTCGGTCAGCGGCGCGGCCGGGCGCGGCGCGTAGCCGAAGCCGGCCAGGCGTCGGCGCCAGGCGGCGGGCCGGTCGGCGGGCGGGTCGGCGGGCGGGTCAGCGGGCGGGTCGGCCACCGGCGGGCGCGGGGCCGGGACGGCGGGCACGGAACCGGACGGCAGGTCCGTCGCGCCGAGGCCACCCGGTGTGGTGCGGTCTCTACCAGTGGGCGTCTGCGCCGCCGTGTCGCCGTTCATCCGCCACATCGTAGGCGCGCGGTCCTATCGTCGGACCGGCCCCTCGGAAGCTGCCCGAATCGTCACCATAAGCACGCGGGCTGGAAGGATGGGGCCCGTGACAGGAGTACTCGTTCTCGCAGGCACCCCCATCGGCGACGTCTCGGACGCCCCGCCCCGGCTGCTCACCGAACTCTCGACCGCGGACGTGATCGCGGCCGAGGACACCCGGCGGCTGCGCCGGCTGACCCAGGCGCTCGGGGTGACCCCCGCCGGGCGGGTGGTCTCCTACTTCGAGGGCAACGAGGTCGGCCGCACCCCCGAACTGGTCGAGGCACTGCTCGGCGGCGCCCGGGTGCTGCTGGTCACGGACGCAGGCATGCCGTCCGTGTCCGACCCCGGCTACCGGCTCGTCGCCGCGGCGGTCGCGGCCGACGTCAAGGTCACCGCGGTGCCCGGGCCGTCCGCGGTGCTCACCGCGCTCGCCCTGTCCGGGCTGCCCGTCGACCGCTTCACCTTCGAGGGCTTCCTGCCGCGCAAGACCGGCGACCGGGCCCGCCAGCTCGCCTCGATCGCCGCCGAGCCGCGCACGATGGTCTTCTTCGAGGCGCCGCACCGGATCGCCGAGGCGCTCGCGGCGATGGCCGAGGCCTTCGGGCCCGAGCGGCCCGCGGCGGTGTGCCGCGAGCTGACCAAGACCTACGAGGAGGTCAAGCGCGGCCCGATCGGCGAGCTGGCGGCCTGGGCGGCCGAGGGCGTCAAGGGCGAGATCACCGTGGTCGTCGCCGGGGCCCCGCCGGCCGCGCCGCAGGAGCTCACCCCGGCCGAGCTGGCCCGCCTGGTCGCCGTCCGCGAGGAGGCGGGGGAGCACCGCAAGGAGGCCATCGCCGCTGTCGCGGCGGAGCTGGCGCTGCCCAAGCGGGAGGTGTTCGACGCCGTCGTCGCGGCGAAGAAGGAGGGCTCCGGGACCGGGAAGCAGGGCCCGGCCGGTACCGGGAAGTAGGACCCGGCCGGTGCCGGGAAGCAGGGCCCGGCACCACGGGGGAGGGGGCGCCCGCGGCCACGGGGAAGTGGGCGCGGGCGGGTACGGGTTCGAACGGGTTTGATAAGCCGGTGAATTCCGGGGGTTGCGTGGCGGGCGGTGCGTCGTACCTTGGAGTGAAGGCCCCGGTAAACGCCAACTGAGCTGAAGCTTTGGCCGCGGTTTCCGCAATGGATCCGACCTTTCGTCTAGGGATCCCCAACCCGCATCCAAGTCTTCACAAGCAGGGCATCGCCAGGGGCGGTCCGGGCATTTCCTGGAATGGAAAGACCCAGCCGGGCGAGCGCCCGGCGGGCGCTGGGAGACGGCTATGAGCGAGACGATCGGTAGCCCCCTCGGTGGCAACGCGCTGAGCGACCCCGTCCCGGCCGGGCGGGCGCACACTCCCGTCGAGACCGTTCGGGAGGCCTACTCCTTCGCGTGCCTGAAGTGCGGGTACGGATGGGAGCAGGCGTACGACATCGAGCACCACGTCGCCAGGGACGGCCACGTCGTGTTCGAGTACCACGCCAACGGTGTCCGGGTACCGTCCCCGCTGCTCAAGCCGACCTGCCCGGGGTGTGGTGGACACACCGTCCGGATCATGCGCGAGGGCCGGGTGGCCGTCGCCGACCAGCCCTGGCAGCACGCCCCCGGCTACCCGGCGCACGCCGAGCCGGCCGGGCCGCCCGCGGTGTCCGGGCCCGCGCAGCCGCGCGGACGCTGGGCCCGGTTCTGGTCGCGGCTGCTGGGCTGACACCAAGGCGCGCACCGGGGCGCGCGGCGGGGCCGTCCTCCCGTGACCGCCGGGGCGGTCCCCGGGCGGCCGGTGTCCGCGGTCGGCGGGGGCGGTCCCCGGGCGTCCGCGGGGCGGAACGCGGTCGAGGGCCGCCCGCGTGCCCGACTAAGCTTTCCGACCATGGCGGCCACTGCAGACCACAGCACCACCGGGGCGAGCGCCCCGGCGTACTACGTTTCCACCCCGATCTACTACGTCAACGATCGCCCGCACCTGGGCCACGCGTACACCACCGTGGCGGGCGACGTCCTCACCCGCTGGCACCGCCAGCGCGGCGAGAAGGTGTGGTACCTGACCGGCACCGACGAGCACGGTCAGAAGATCATGCGGACCGCCGAGGCCAACGGCGTCACCCCGCAGGAGTGGTGCGACAAGCTGGTCGAGGAGGCGTGGAAGCCGCTCTGGGAGCACCTGGAGATCGCCAACGACGACTTCATCCGCACCACCCAGCAGCGCCACACCGACCGCGTCCAGGAATTCGTCCAGGACCTGTACGACAAGGGCGAGATCTACAAGGGCGGTTACTCCGGCCCGTATTGCGTCGGCTGCGAGGAGTTCAAGCTCCCGGCCGAACTGCTCGACGGCGCCACCGCGGACGAGAAGCTCTGCGCCGTGCACAAGCGGCCGGTGGAATGGCTGGAGGAGGAGAACTACTTCTTCCGTCTCTCCGCCTACGGACCGAAGCTGCTGGAGTTCTACGCCGCCAACCCGGACTTCATCCAGCCCGCCTCGGCGCGCAACGAGGTGCTGCGCTTCGTCGAGCAGGACCTGAAGGACCTGTCGATCTCCCGCTCCACCTTCAACTGGGGCGTCCCGCTGCCCTGGGACGAGAAGCACGTCCTGTACGTGTGGGTCGACGCGCTGCAGAACTACATCACCGCCGCCGGCTACGGCAGCGACCCGGAGCGCTTCGCCGAGCTGTGGCCCGCCTCCGTCCACCTGGTCGGCAAGGACATCCTGCGCTTCCACGCGGTGATCTGGCCCGCCATGCTGATGGCCGCCGGACTGCCGCTGCCCAAGCGGGTCGTCGCCAACGGCTGGCTGATGGTCGGCGGCGAGAAGATGTCCAAGTCCAACCTGACCGGCATCGCGCCCACCGACCTCACCTCGCACTTCGGCGTGGACGCCTACCGGTACTACTTCCTGCGCGCGATCCCGTTCGGCACCGACGGCTCCTTCTCGTGGGAGGACTTCACCGCCCGGTACACCTCCGAACTCGCCAACGACTTCGGCAACCTGGCCTCCCGCGTCGCCGCCATGGTCGGCAAGTACTTCGACGGCGTGCTGCCCGCCGCGACCGCGTCCGGCGAGGCCGAGAAGGCCGTCCAGGACGGGCTCGCCGCCGCCGTCGCCGCGGCCGACCGGAAGATCGGCGAGGACCTCGACTTCGCGGGCGGCCTCGCGGCGATCTTCGAGTTCGTCAAGCAGGTCAACGGCTACATCAGCGACCAGGAGCCCTGGAAGGTCGCCAAGGACGACTCGGCGGAGGGCCGGGCCCGCCTGGCCACCATCCTGTACACCGCCGCCGAGTCGCTGCGTGCCACCGCCGTCCTGCTCAACCCGGTGATGCCGGCCACGGCCGAGAAGCTGTGGGCCTCCCTCGGCGCCGAGGCCGGACTGGGCGCGCTCGCCGCGCAGACCGTCGCCACCACGGCCGACTGGGGCCGGCTGCCCGTCGGCGCCACCGTCACCAAGGGCGAGATCCTCTTCCCGCGCCTCGAAGAGAAGCCCGCCTCCTGATGGCGAAGAAGGACGACGACCGGTCGACCCCGCCGCCGCTGCCGGAACCCCTGGCGGTGGCGGTGGCCGACTCGCACACCCACCTGGACATGCAGTCCGGCACGCCCGAGGAGGGCCTCGCCCGCGCGGCCTCGGTCGGGGTCACCACCGTCGTCCAGGTCGGCTGCGACGTGCCCGGCTCGCACTGGGCAGTCGAGCTGGCCGCCCGGTTCGAGCAGGTCCACGCGGCCGTCGCGCTGCACCCCAACGAGGCGCCGCGGATCTTCCTCGGCGACCCCGACGGCTGGTCCGGGCAGCAGCGCCCGGCCGGCGGTGCGGCGGCGCTGGACGAGGCGCTCGCCGAGATCGACGCCCTCGCGGCGCTGCCGCAGGTGCGGGCCGTCGGCGAGACCGGCCTCGACTACTTCCGCACCGGGCCCGAGGGCGTGGAGATCCAGAAGGAGTCGTTCCGCCGGCACATCGAGATCGCCAAGCGGCACGGCAAGGCCCTGGTCATCCACGACCGCGACGCCCACGAGGACGTCATCGCCGTCCTGCTGGAGGAGGGCGCCCCCGAGCGGACCGTCTTCCACTGCTACTCGGGCGACGCGGAGATGGCCAAGGTGTGCGCCGAGCACGGCTGGTACCTGTCGTTCGCGGGCCCGGTCACGTTCAAGGCCAACCAGCCGCTGCGCGACGCCCTGCTGGCGACCCCGCTCGACCGCGTCCTGGTCGAGACGGACGCGCCCTTCCTCACCCCGCACCCCTACCGCGGCCGGCCCAACGCGCCGTACCTGATCCCGGTCACGGTCCGGTCGATGGCGGCGACGCTGGGGCTGCACGAGGACGAGCTGGCGACGGCGATCGCGGCGAACACGGCGCGGGCGTTCGGGTACTGAGCCGGGGGCGCCTCGTTCGTGGGTGCCGGGTGCCGGGTGCCGGGTGCCGGGTGCCGGGTGCCGGGTGCCGGGTGCCGGGGCTGGGGCTGGGGCTGGGGCTGGGTGCCGCCCGGTTCGGGGGTACCGAACCCGGTGCGTCCGGTTTGCGGGCGGCATCGGGAACCCGTCCGTCCGGTCCGGCGCGTCCGGACGGCAGGGCCCGCGCCCGTATCCTTGGCCCGTGAGCACCACCGAACCCACCCCTGACAGCCACCTGCTGGGCGCCGCCGACATCCGGGAGCTGGCCGCCGCGTTCGGCGTGAAGCCGACCAAGCAGCGCGGGCAGAACTTCGTCATCGACGGCAACACCGTGCGGCGGATCGTCCGGGCCGCCGACGTGACGGAGCAGGACGCGGTGGTGGAGGTCGGCCCCGGGCTCGGGTCGCTGACGCTCGCCCTGCTGGAGGTCGCGCGGCACGTCACCGCCGTCGAGATCGACCCGGTGCTCGCGCAGCACCTGCCGGACACCGTCGCCGCCCGGATGCCGGGCAAGGCCGACGCCTTCGACCTGGTGTTCAGTGACGCCATGGAGGTCACCGAGCTCCCCGGCCCGGCGCCCACCGCGCTCGTCGCCAACCTCCCGTACAACGTGGCGGTGCCCGTCCTGCTGCACATGCTGGCCACCTTCCCCAGCATCGAGCGCACCCTGGTGATGGTGCAGAGCGAGGTCGCCGACCGGCTCGCCGCCAAGCCCGGCAACAAGGTGTACGGCGTCCCGTCGGTCAAGGCCAACTGGTACGCCGACGTCAAGCGGGCCGGCGCCATCGGGCGCAACGTCTTCTGGCCCGCCCCCAACGTCGACTCCGGCCTCGTCTCGCTGATCCGCCGCGAGCCCCCCAGGACCACCGCGAGCCGCGCGGAGGTGTTCGCGGTGGTCGACGCCGCGTTCGCCCAGCGGCGCAAGACCCTCCGGGCCGCCCTGGCCGGCTGGGCCGGCTCCGCCGCCGGGGCCGAACAGGCCCTCGCCGCCGCCGGGATCGACCACAAGCTGCGCGGCGAGATGCTGACGGTGGAACAGTTCGCCGCCATCGCCGAGCACAAGCCGAAGGCTGGGAACGAGTGATCACCGTACGGGTGCCGGCCAAGGTCAACGTCCAGCTGGGGGTCGGCGGCCTGCGCGCCGACGGCTTCCACGACCTGGCCAACGTCTTCTTCGCCGTCGCCCTCGGCGACGAGGTGACGGCCACCCCGGGCGACGGCCCGGGCATCACGCTGACCTGCTCCGGCCCGGACGCCGGTGCCGTCCCGCTCGACGACGGCAACCTCGCCGCCCGCGCGGCCCGGCTGCTCGCCGCCCACCACGGCATCGCCGACCCCGCCGTGCACCTGCACATCGCCAAGGCCATCCCGGTCGCCGGCGGCATGGCCGGCGGCAGCGCCGACGGCGCGGCGGCACTGGTCGCCTGCGACGCCCTGTGGAAGCTGGACACCCCGGCCGACGTGCTGCTGGAACTCGCCGCCGAACTCGGCTCCGACGTGCCGTTCGCCCTGGTCGGCGGCGTCGCCCTGGGCCGCGGCCGGGGCGAGATCCTGGAGCCGCTCCCGGTCGAGGGCACCTACCACTGGGTCTTCGCCGTCGCCGACGGCGGCCTCTCCACCCCCGCCGTCTTCCGCGAGTGCGACCGCCTGCGCGACGAGGCCGGCACCGGCTCCAGCGCCGTCGACGTCCCCACCCCCGACGCCGACCCCGCGCTGCTCACCGCCCTGGCGGACGGCGACGCCGTCGCCCTCGCCGCCGCGCTCTCCAACGACCTCCAGGCCGCCGCCCTCTCGCTGCGCCCCGCCCTCGCCGCCACCCTGCGGGCCGGCACCGAGGCGGGCGCGATCGGCGCCCTCGTCTCCGGCTCCGGGCCGACCTGCGCGTTCCTCGCCAAGGACGCCGACGGCGCCGCCGCCATCGCCGCGGCCCTGCGCGCCTCCGGCACCTGCCGGACGGCGCACGCCACGTACGGGCCGGTCGCGGGGGCCGCGGTGGTGGACCGGCCGCTGTAGCGGACCAGCCCCGGTCATGCATCGGCCCCTGTAGTGGGGCCGAGCTCGGCGGTGCGGGCGGTGAGCTCGGCGGTGCGGGCGATTCGGCGGGCCCATTAGGCTGGGGAGATCGGGGCGTCCCCGAGAGGGGCGCCCGGCCGGGGAACGGCGGGCCGCCCCGGCACCGCCGAACCCCCCAGGAGCGCAGCACACGTGGCCGTCAACCTCGCCACCATCGAGTCCGTCACGAAGGTCTACGGCACCCGCGCCCTGCTCGACGCGGTCAGCCTGGGCGTGAGCGAGGGCGACCGGATCGGCGTCGTCGGCCGCAACGGCGACGGCAAGACCACCCTGATCCGGATGCTCGCCAAGCTGGAGGAGCCCGACGGCGGCCGCATCACCTGGAACGGCGGCCTCGAACCGGCCGTCCTCACGCAGCACGACTCGCTCGACCCGAAGGCCACCATCCGGCACGAGGTCATCGCCGACCGCGCCGACCACGAGTGGCTCGGCGACGCCCGCATCCGCGACATCATCGAAGGCCTCTTCGGCGGCCTCGACCTGCCCGGCTTCGCCGACGGCCTGGACACCGTGATCGGCCCGCTCTCCGGCGGCGAGCGCCGCCGGATCGCCCTCGCCAAGCTGCTCCTCGGCTCGCCCGAGCTGATCATCCTCGACGAGCCCACCAACCACCTCGACGTCGAGGGCATCAACTGGCTCGCCCAGCACCTGCAGAAGCGCCGCTCGGCCCTCGTCTGCGTCACCCACGACCGCTGGTTCCTCGACCAGGTCTGCACCCGGATGTGGGATGTCCAGAGCGGCTCCGTCCACGAGTACGAGGGCGGCTACTCCGACTACGTCTTCGCGCGCGCCGAGCGCTCCCGCATCGAGGCCGTCGAGGAGCAGAAGCGCCAGAACCTCGCCCGCAAGGAGCTCGCCTGGCTTCGCCGCGGCGCCCCCGCCCGTACCTCCAAGCCGCGCTACCGCATCGAGGCCGCCAACGCCCTGATCGCCGACGTGCCGGAGCCGCGCGACAAGTCCGAGCTGATGAAGTTCGCCAACGCGCGCCTCGGCCGGACGGTCTTCGAGCTGGAGGGCGTGACCGTCAAGGCCGGCCCCAAGCTGCTCCTGGAGAACCTCACCTGGCAGCTCGGCCCCGGCGACCGGATCGGCCTGCTCGGCGTCAACGGCGCCGGCAAGACCTCGCTCCTGCGCGCCCTGCGCGACGCGTACGCCTCCGAGGGCGACGTGCAGCCGGACTCCGGCGTGATCAAGGTCGGCAAGACCGTCCGGCTCGCCTACCTGTCCCAGGAGATCGCGGAGCTGGACCCGGAGGTGCGCGTGCTCCAGGCCGTCGAGCAGGTCCGCTCGCGCGTCGACCTCGGCAAGGGCCGGGAGATGAGCGCCGGCCAGCTGTGCGAGCAGTTCGGCTTCGGCAAGGACAAGCAGTGGACGCCCGTCGGCGACCTCTCCGGCGGCGAGCGGCGGCGACTGCAGCTGCTGCGCCTGCTCATGGACGAGCCCAACGTGCTCTTCCTCGACGAGCCGACCAACGACCTCGACATCGAGACGCTCAACCAGCTGGAGGACCTGCTCGACGGCTGGCCCGGCTCGATGGTCGTCATCAGCCACGACCGCTTCTTCATCGAGCGGACGACCGACGTCGTGCACGCGCTGCTCGGCGACAAGCGGATGCGCATGCTTCCGGGCGGCGTTGACGAGTACCTGGAGCGCCGGGCGCGGATGGCCGCCGCTACGGCTGCTGCCGCGTCCGCGGCCGCTCCCGCGGTCGAGGAGGCCGCCGGGGCCGGGCTCTCCGGCGGGGACCTGCGCGCCGCCAAGAAGGAGATGCAGAAGCTGGAGCGGCAGATCGCCAAGCTGGACCAGAAGGAGTCCAAGCTGCACGCCCAACTCGCCGAGCACGCCGCCGACTTCTCCAAGGTCGCGGAACTGGACGCGCAGCTGCGCACCGTCCGGGAGGAGAAGGAGGAGCTGGAGATGAGCTGGCTGGAGCTGGCCGAGCAGGTCTGACGGCCCTACGGGGTGAGCAGGGCTGACCGCCCTACGGGGTGAGCAGGGCTTCGAGCTCGTCCGCCGCACGGCCCAGCGCGCTGCGCGCCGGGTCGTGCGGCTTCGTCGGGCGGGCCGCGGGGCCCGTCGGCGGGCGGTGCTCACGGGCGGCGGCGGTCAGGTCGTCCAGCGCCCGGCGCACCCGGTCGACCTCGGCGGGGTCCGGCACCCGCCCGCCGTACCGGAGCTGCGCCGCGTACGCCGCCACCGCGCCGCCCAGCCGCTCCAGCGCCGCCGTCGCCGGCAGCCACTGCTCGGCGAGCCGGCCGGTCGGGGGCGGTTCGGCGAGGCCCTGCTGCACCTCCAGGCGGGCGTCCGCGAGCGACCGGTACGCGGTGCGGCGCAGCCATACCTCGGCCCGTCCGGCCGTCGTCACGGCGTCCAGGTAGGACCGGAGCGTGGTGGCCGCGTCGACCACGCGCGGCTCGATCCGGTGCCGCGGGCGCTCGGGCCACAGCAGGTAACCGAGCAGCAGGACGATCGCGCTCGCCAGGGCCGTGTCCAGCACCCGCGGCCGGAACTCGGCCGCGCTGCTCTGCCCGCCGAGCTGCAGCAGGAGCAGCGCCATCGGCGTCATCGCGACCGTCGTCAGCCCGTAGTGCGCCGCCGTCGCGTACGGCAACAGGGCCACGCAGAGCGCGGCGACGGCGGTGAGGATCCACTCGTCGGTGGTCACGCCCACGACGGCGGCGGTGAGCGCGACACCCAGCACGGTGCCGACCGAGCGGCTCACCGCGCGCAGGAACACCGAGCCGAGGTCCGGCTTGAGCACGAACGCGATCGTCATCGGGACCCAGTAGCTCTTGCTCAGCGGGTAGTTGGCGGTGACCGCCGCACCCACCGCGATGCAGAGCGCCACGCGCAGCCCGTACGCCACCGAGCCGCGCGACAGCAGGCGCGCCCGGATGCGCCACGGGTCGGGCGGCGGCGCGGGGGCGGTGCCGAGCACCACCTCCCGGCCGGCCACCGTGTCCGCAGCGGCGCGCAGGGCGGCGTCCAGGGCCTGGCGAGCGGGGGTGTCGGGGCGCCAGTCGGGGACGGTGATCTCGCTGCCGCCCTGTTCTATGGCGCGTGCGAGGCGGACGGGGACGTCGGCGACCTCGGGCGGGACGGGGCGGCGCGCCCACAGCAGGCCGGTGGCCGCCTCGGAGGTGGCCAGGGCGGCCTCGTACCGGGGATCGGTCCGGTCCGGGTGGAAGTCCTGCACCTGGTTCAGCCGGGCCGTCAGGACCCGGCGCGAGGCCGGACCCTGCGGGGTGCCGAGATCGGCCAGCATGCGGCCGAGCGCGTCGTACGCGGCGGCCAGGGCGCGGTCGCGCTCGTCGACGTGACCGGCCGGCAGCCCGAGGACGAGGACGAACGCCGCACCCGCCAGCATCATCGGCGCCGCCGCCCACCACGGATGCGGCAACGGCATCCCGCTCCCCAGCGCCGTCGACACCAGCAGCAGCATGCCGGCGGCCGAACCGCGCGGGCCGGTGGCGCTGAGGGCGCCGGACACGAACGCGGTGACGGTGAGCGCCGCGCCGAGGACCAGCGGCGAGACGTGGACGTACTGCAGCACCGTCCCGATCAGCATGCCGAGGGCGGACGCCAGCAGGGCCGTCCCGATCCGCCGCACCCGCAAGCCGTTCGGCTCGGCCCGGTCGTTCATCGTCGCGTGCATCGCCCCGAGCCCGGCGAACACCCCGAGATCCAGCCGGTGCGCGAGGAGCCCGACGGAGAGCGGCACCCCCATCCCGGCAGCCGCCCGCACCACCAACGCACCCGGGAACACGACCCGCGTCGGCCGCACGGCCCGGGCCCACCAGGCGGTGGCGGGGATCTCCTCGACAGGCATGCGGTCACGTCCGTTCTGCGGCCAGGGGTCGCTGCTGTGCGACATTGCGCGGCAGATCGGGTCGTACACCGCGATCCTACCGGCCCGAGCGCGCCCGCCCGCCCGTTCGTACCGATCGCACCCAAGCGCACCAAGGCTGACGGTGCCGATCGCTAGCATGACCCGTACCGGCAACCCGTCGGGGTGGTGGCGTTGCCGACAGTGACTACAAGGCTCAGTAGTTGACGGTGTGTTGCGGACCGCCATCCGCAGCGGGGGAGAGGTGTTCGCTGTGCCAGGAGAAGTCCCGCCCGGTCCCAGGCCGAAGCCGGACCAGCCCGTGGGGGTGCCGGAGACGCCCAACGTCGCGGACCTGGTGTCCGCGTTCGGCAAACAGGACGTCAAGGTGGAGCTCGACACGCTGACGGCGTTCGCCAACAAGATCGAGGCACTGCTGCAGACGATGGAGGGCTCGGCGGCGGCACCCGACAAGCTGCAGGCGCAGAAGCTGACGGGGAAGGTTCTGATCAGTGGCGCGTACAGCGAACACGTCGTGGAAGCGGTCGCCCTGACCACCGCCTACGACAAGGTTCACACCCAACTCGTCAAGCTCCACAAGGACTTCGCCTCCCAGATCGAGGCTATGAAACTCGCGGTGGCCAAGACGGCCGGCAGCTATGCGGGCAACGAGCAGGCAACGGTCGACGCGCACAAGACCGTGCACGCGAACTTGGGCGGGGCAGGCGGGGCAGCGTCGAAGAGCATCGAGGGGCTGTGACGAAATGGCAGACGGCACGAACTTTGAGCAGTACGACCATGCCCAGCTGAAGGACATGGTCCGCTCGACCGACGCGAAGACCGTGGTAGACCGCGGCGTACAACTCCAGGCGGCCGGCCAGGTCCTGAAGGACCTGAGCGCAGCCCTCAAGTCGCACGTCGACAACGTCGGTTGGGAAGGCCCGGCGGCCGAGAGCTTCAAGACCTGGGCCGGAAACCTGCAGAAGTCCGCCACGCTGCTCGGCGACTACTCCACCAAGGCCGGCGACGCGCTGCTGCAGGCGGGCGAGTCCCTCAGCCTCGCCAAGGCTGCAGTACCCGAACCGCCGCGTGCGGAGATCGCCTTGTTCGCCACGGCCAGGAGCCAGCGGCAGGGACTTCCGGCCGGGATGCCGAAGATCGGCGCCCCCGAGTCCTCCGACTCCATTGCGAGGAAGAGCAGCCCGGATTGGATCAGCGACGATCGGACGGACGTTGCAAAGTCGATCATCGATCGGGAATACCGTGAAGCCGTCCGGCAGATGGAGAAGCTGGCGCAGGCCTACTCTGCGGCCACGACGACACTGAATTCGTTGGAGGATCCGAACCTGCCAGGAGCGCCGGACAAGGACAGGATCGGCTCCGTTGACTACTCGCCAGGTGGCGCCGCCCAAACCGGCGGCCCGGGTGGTGTCGGCCGGATCCCTCGTGGAGGTACGGGCAGCACAGTCGGAACCCATAGTCGGGACGGCGGCAATCACAGTGGTGGCTCGACAGAGGTCCGCCAGCCGTCGTCAGAGTGGCGGACGCACGCTGATCACTTCGAGCCGACCTCGTCGCGTGGCGGCGGGTATGTGCCGTCGCCGGAGGGTGGTGGAGCCACTCCCTCATACGTTCCACTGGAGCCCACCAATCACCCTGGTACGGGCCTCGACAGCCTGCCGGCCGTCCCACTCCTGCCGAGCCAGAGCGTCCCAGTCGGTCCAATCGATGGCGGGAATCTGCCACTCGATGATCTGGGAGGGACTCCCGGACGCTCGGGTGGGGCTGCGGAGGCCGGAGGTAACCCCGCCTTCCCGATCGGCGGTTCGTTTCCGGTAGGTGGCCACCCAGGAAAGGGTGGATCGGTTCCAGGTGGTAGTGGTGGCTCGACTTCTGGCAGGCCGGCCCCCTTCGGCGGCGGTTCTCTTCCAGGACGGTCAGCTACTCCAGGGCTGCCCACCGGGACGGTCTTCGGAGCTCGTGAGGCGCAGCCGGGGCGAGCAGGGGTCTCGGGGATGCCGGGGATGGGTGGCATGCATCCCGGTCCGGTTGGCCCCGGAATAGGTGCTTCGGGCGGTGGTACACGTGGCCGGGGCCTGACCTCGACCGGTGGCGGGATTGTCGGCGGACGGAAGGGTCCTTCCGCTGGTGGCGAGTTCACTCCCGGCGGTACTGGCCTGCGCAGGCAGACCGCGACTGTTGAAGGTGGGGCCCGCTCCGGCCAGAACGGCATGATGCCGGGTGTGCATGGGGGCGGGGTGGGGAGGAACGAGCGGGACCGCCGCCAGAGGCCTGACTACCTGCACGAGGACGAGGAGACCTGGACCAGCGGTACACCGCTCAGCAACCCGAACGTGATTGAGTAGAGCTGACTGCCCGCCCTGGGTACAGCCCTCTGCTGACGCGGGGACTGACGAGGAGTTGTGATGTGGCGAAGGAATGGGCGAGAGCGTGGGCGGGCCCTCGCCGGAGTGCTCCTGGCCGGCGGTCTCGTGGTTGGCGCGGCTGTGGTGCCGGCGGCTGCGGACGGCTCGATCCGTGATGATCAGTGGCATCTGGACGCGATGCATGCGCCCGAGATGTGGAAGACGTCGACCGGGCAGGGTGTGACGGTCGCGGTCATTGACGGCGGTTTCAAGTTCGATCACCCGGACTTGGCTGGGCAATTGTTGCCCGGGAAGGACTTCAGCGGAAGTACAGGCGGGGTGGGGACGGACGCCAAGGGCCACGGCACGCAGATGGCGAGCATCATTGCGGGGAGTGGCAAGGGCATGGAGGGAAAGGGCGCCTACGGATTGGCCCCCGGGGTCAAGATCCTCCCGTTGAAGATCGACAATGGCGAGGATGGCGGGGTCACTTCACGCGTCTTCCTGGACCAGATCGGTCAAGCCATCGACTACGCCGTTGATCAAGGCGTGAAGATCATCAACATCTCGCAGGGAACGGCGGCAGTCACCGCGGCTCCTGATGACACCGCGAAGCTGACCAGCGTGCTCGCGCGTGCGGCGGCAAAGGGCTCTCTGGTTGTTGCCAGTGTCGGGAACAGCGCGCAGGACGGGAACCTTGTCGAGTACCCCGGGGGACTGCCGTACGTTGTCGGTGTCGGCGCTGTTGACAAGAACTTGACGGCTACGTCTGAGTCGCAGCAGGGGCCGCAGGTTGACCTCGTGGCACCCGGAATGGACATCGTCGACGCCTGTACGGGCGCGACTGGCTACTGCAAAGGCCACGGCACGTCGGCTGCGACCGCTTTGGTCTCAGCCTCGGCGGCCCTGGTGTGGGCCGTGCACACCGACTGGACGGCGAATCAGGTTCTGCGGGTCCTCATCAACACGGCTGGTAAGCCGACCGATGGTTCCAGCCGCAACGACAGCGTCGGGTATGGCGCGGTCCGCCCTCGCATCGCCTTGGCCACGCCGGGCGATCCGGGGCCGGCGGATGTGTACCCGATTCCGAGCAAGACGGCTCCGATGCCCTCGGCTTCGCCATCGGCCGATACCTCTTCTGCCCCGGCGACCTCACCCGCTGCCGTGCCCGCAGCACCGACGAATGTCGGTTCTCCGGCAGCGGCGCCCATCGCAGACAAGGCATCCGATTCGGGTGGCGCGGTGCTGCCGATTGCGATCGCCGTGGTCAGCGGAGTGGTACTGGTGGCGGGTGGGGTGATCTTCGTGGCACGGTGGCGAAATGCGGCCAGCAGGGTTGCAGCCGATGGGTCGCCGGTGAAGCCAACGGACAACCCGTACGTGAGGTAATTGGCGGCCGAGTTGGGGCTGAACCGCTTCGGGATGCCGACATCGAGGCGCGCGAGTTCGACCACGACAGCGACCTCACCGCCTGAACGAATGCAGCGGCGGCCTCTCGGTCCGCGGCAGGAGCGAGAGGCCGCCGGGCGACGCGCCGTCGTGCGAATCAGACCACCCCGGGCGCCTGCGCCGGGAAGTGAATCGGGTTCACGCACCCGCTCGTGCTGGCGGCCGTCTTGGCCGTCTTCAGTGCAGTGTTCAGGCGGGCCTGGCGAACCGATGGCAGCTCGGGGTCGACGAGTTCGGAGTCTCCCCAGACCATGACCTCCAGGTACGTGAGATGTGTCAACTTCGCCGCTGGATTATCGCAAAGAAACGCGAGCCGCATTCTGCTGTGTTCCTCCCACAGCCCCTGGATGTCGGGACCGAGGTCCGACTGCCGCTTCGCCGCCGGGTCCGCGTTCGCTTCGTAGACATCGTGGTAGGTGAGCTTGCCCCACGGGCGGACGGTCACCCCCGAGAGCACGTGGTGATCCTCCTCCACTGTGCAGGTCTGATTCTGTAGGCCCGGCTGGAGCGAGTTTTCGTCCCCACGGTGCTCTCCGTAACGAACGGTGTACGTCCCCCGCGCCGCACCGGCCAGCGAACGCAGGTCATTCTGATCCAATATCGACCAGCAGGCACTTTCGGGCAGGTTCAGCGAGTCGTGCGAGGCCCACCACCACAGCCCGACGCCCCCGCCGACGACCAGCGCCAGCACCATCGCGAGTACCAATCGGCGTTGCCGGTACCGGACCGCTTTTTGTTCTGCGGGGGCACTTTCGAGGGGATTCTCCGGGGCGTCAGGCATTGATTGCCTTTGTCAGGATGCTTCCGTCGGAGAGACCCTGCTTCGCCCCGTTGGCGGCCGTATTGGCCAAGGCGTTGAGGTACGTCGGGTCGATCCCCTTGCCCTTCGCCGTCTCCCTGATGGCTGCTTCTGCCGCGTCCGATGCGGCGTTCCTCCCGCTGTTGAAGCAGTCCGCGGCGGCGTCGCTCGGATATCTGTCGATGTGGTAGCCCAGCGCTATGTTCTGAAATATCTTGTCGGTGGGAATTGTCAGAAGCTTATCCGCCCCGGGGATTCCCTCTATCGCCTTGCCTGCGGTAGCCGTCCATACCTGCTTGGCCCAGCCGACCTTCTCGTCGACGCTGTTGTTGTAGTCGGTCATTTCCTGCAGCTTCTGCTTGTAGACCTCATCGGTTGCCACAGCGTTGAGGATTCCGGCCACCTCGCCTCCAGGGCGGGCAGCATTCGTGATGGCCTCGCCGAAGAGTTCCCCGTACTTGTCCTTCTGCAGCATGACGTCCTGCAGGTGGGCAGTCGTGTAGGCCTGTTGTGCCTGCGCGATCGTGCCGAAGGCATCCGGGTTCCGGCCGAGCACCCCCAGCAGCTTCTGGGTGGCGCCCTGGTCGAGGCCGGCCGGGTCCCCGTTGGTCGGCATCGAGTGGTTGTTGTGGTCGACTGCGATCTGGACGTCGCCCATGTACGACGCCACCATGTGGCCGAAGCTCGGGTCCATGGTGGTGAATATCCCGTCCTTCTTGAGCAGCCCGGGGCCGTCCGTGTTCCCGAACCGATCGACGACGTCTTTCATCACCGCGCTCATCTCGCGTGAGTGCGTGGGCATCGGACCGTCGGTCGCGTCGTAGGCCCGCCCGGTGGTGGCCGCCTCCAGCGCATGGCCGAGTGCGGTCGCGTCATGTGCCGCTGCCCGGTAGTGCGGAGTGAGGTGGTCCGGCTCGAAGTCCTGGAGGAGGGAGTTGAAGCCCGCGTCGGTCAGTTGTTTCAGGTAGGTGTTCGGCTGACCGGTGGCCTTGACCGTTCCGTCCTCGTTGTAGGTGGTTGCCGGGTCATGGAAGTAGGCGGTCGCCGCCTCCGGCTTGTGGCCGAGCGCCTCCAGGGCGCCGGCCATCGGGTTGAGGCCTGAGCCGTCTTTTCCGAGGACGAGTACCTGTTCCAGCGGGTTGGCCTTGCTGACGGCGTCCTCCCAACGGCCTGGATTCGCTGCACTGAGCTGGGTGATGTGCTCGACCAGCGGGTTGAGGAAGCGCTGGTCGTACGTGCCGGTCCGGAGGATGTTGGAGAGGATCTGGTAGCCGTACGGGTTGCCGCCTTGGAGCTGGTCCGGGAGCAGTTGGTACTGGCTGGCTCCAGCCTTGCGCAGTCCCGCCTGCCACGCGTCGGACAGATGCGGTTGCTTGGCCCCGTCCGTTGCCGTTGCGAGGGTGAGGCCGAGATTGGCCTGCATATCGGCCAGGGCCCGTTTCGTCGCGTCGTTGCCGTAGTAGCCGCTGTACTCGGCCATTGCGCCGAAGGACTTGAGGAAACCGTCCGGCCCCATGGAGTCGAGGAAGAGGGTGGCGAACCGCGAGCCGCTGGAGTGCGCCTTCAGCAGGGCGTCGAGCTGGGCGATCTGTGCGGGCGTGGCCTTGTCCCCGAGACGCATCAGGTCCACTGCCTGCTTTGCCTCCTGCTCGGAGACGCCGCCCACCGGCTTCTTGTTGAACGCCTTCCGGTCAGTGCCGGTGTCCGCTGCGAGAGCGGCTGCTGCGGCGGCGTCCGCTTCGGCGGCCCGGGACAGTGCTTTGGCTATCGCGTCGGCGGCGTCGGTGGCCTTCTGGCGGTAGGCCCCGGTGTAGTCGGGGTCCTTCTTCTCCTCCGGGGTCGTCGCCGGGGGCCAGTGGACGGTTCCGTCGTTGTCGACCGTCAGCTTCTGGTCGGTTGCCGATCGGATCGCCGCCTCCAGGTCGGCCTTTGCGGCGGTGATCTCGGTGTGGGCATCACGGAGGGTCTGGGCGATGCCGCTGGCCTCCTCGAAGGCCGCGTCGATTTCGTTGCGTATCTTCGTGATGTTCTCAGCCGCGGTCTCGGCCGCGAATCCGCGCCAGCCCGAGCCGTTCAAGGGCGTGATGATGTCGCCGGTCAGCTCGGAGGAGAAGTTCCACTGCCGAAGCATCGCCTCGAACTCGCCGGCCAGGGTGTCAAGGCCGGTCACCTGCGCGTTCCTCAGTTCTTCGAACTTCATGCCGGTGCCTCAGCCCTTTCCGAACGCGTGGGTATTCGCCTGATCCGTTTGCGCATACCGGTCGGCGTTGAGGCGTAAGTTCCCGGCCACGTTTCCGATCGCATCCTCAAGGGTTCTGACCTGGTCCGTCCAGACGCCGGCCGCGCTGGTGATCGCAGCGCGCAGCGCCCAGTTGGTCGGGAGCTGCGCGGAGGCCGCGGAGGCGTGCGTGGTGGGCTGCTTGCACGCCTGCCCGAACTTGGTCTTCAGGGTGTCGCTGTTGGTTGCCGCACGCCTCAGCGCCTCCGGACTGACGGCTACGGTCGGCGCCGATGTACCGGGCGCGGGGGCGCTCGGTGTGTAGACCGGCGCCGGCGCTCCGGACTCGACGGCGGCCAGGTCGGGAAACTGCTTCTTGGCCGCGTCCGTCAGTTTTCCGGAGCTGTCGAAGAGCCACGGGTTCATTCGGCGCTCGAAGTCCAGATCAACCATCAATCCCCCCTCAGGAGTGGGCTGAGCGACCTCCACCGTGCGCGGAGTGTCGCCACTTCGTCGCTGCGAGTCTGCCATGGGGCGCGCGGGACGGGGTCGTGCGCCGGGGTCACTCGGGTGGGGGCTGGGGGTGGGGTGGGTGGGGCGGGCAGGGTTGGGGGCATGGGTGTGCAAGTGCGGCGGGCGGCGGCTGCGGCTCTGATCGGGACCGCGATCGAGTTCTATGACTTCTTCATCTACGGGACGGCGGCGGCGCTCGTCTTCGGGGCGGTGTTCTTCCCGGGGTTGGGGGCGGTGGGGGCGCTGTTGGCGGCGTTCTCGGTGTACGCGGTGGCGTTCCTGGCGCGGCCGTTGGGGGCCGTGGTGTTCGGGCACTTCGGGGACCGGTTGGGGCGGAAGACGACGCTGGTGGTGTCGCTGCTGCTGATGGGGGTGGCCACGGCGGCGGTGGGGGTGTTGCCGGGGTTCGGGGTGTGGGGGTGGTGGGCGCCGGTGGCGCTCGTCGTGTTGCGGGTGTGTCAGGGGGTCGGGCTCGGCGGGGAGTGGGGTGGGGCTGCGCTGTTGTTGGCGGAGCACGCGCCGGCCGGGCGGCGCGGGCGGTACGGGGCGTTCCTGCAACTGGGGCCGACGGTCGGGTTCGTGCTCGCGAACGGGGTGTTCCTGCTGGTGCAACTCGGCCTGGACGAGCGGGCGTTCAGGGAGTGGGGGTGGCGGGTCCCGTTCGTCGCCTCGCTCGCGCTCGTCGCGGTCGGGCTGTTCATCCGGCTGAAGGTCGAGGAGTCTCCGCTGTTCCGCGGGCAGGAGGCGGGCCGGGCCGGGCTGCCGGTGGCGGAGGTGCTGCGCGGGCACTGGCGCACGGTGCTGGTGGGCTGTGGCGTGATCACCGTGGGGTACGCGCTGTTCTACCTGACTACGACGTACGCGCTGGCGTACGCGGCGACCGGTCTCGGGGTGCCGAGCACCGTGCTGCTGCCGATGTTGCTGGTGGGCGCGGTGGGCATGGGCGCGGCCGGGTGGACGACCGCGGGGCGCAGTGACGGCTGGGGCCGGCGGCGGACGATGCTGTGGGCGACGGTGTTCGCGACGGCCTGGTCGCTCGTCGAGTTCCCGCTGCTGGAGACGGCGCGCCGGCCGCTGATGTTCGTGGCGCTGGCCGGGGCGATGGTGGTGCTGGGTGCCCTGCTGGGGCCGGTCGCGGCGTTCCTGCCGGAGCTGTTCCCGACCCGGGTGCGCTACACGGGCGCGGCACTGACGTACAACCTGGGCGGCGTGGTCGGCGGGGCGCTGACGCCGCTGGTGGCGACCCGGCTGACGGCGGCGTACGGGACGGCCGAGCTGGTCGGCTGGTACGTGGCGGCGCTGGGCGTGGTGGCGGTGCTGTGCTTGCGGCTGCTGCCGGAGACGTGCGGTGCGGAGCTGGGGTCGGTGGACGGCGAACGCCGCCGGGCGCCCCTGCTGGGGACGGATCCGGCGGCGTAGCCGACAGGCGGTGCGGCAGGTGCGGCGCGGTCAGCCGGCCAGGGCGGCGCGGCCGGCCAGGACGACCGCGGTGTGCTTGGCGACGCGCCCGCCGAGGTGCTCGGCGGTCGCGATGTCGGCCTTGTGGACGGCCTCGGCGCCGGCGTCGGCTGGCGAGGAGGCGGCGGCGCCGCTGAAGAAGCCGAGGCGGTTGAGGTCGTTCTCGCTGGCGGTGGTGGCGTTCCAGCCGGGCTTGAGGCCCAGGTTGACCCAGTTCATGCCGTGCTGGGCGGCGAGGGTCTGGAAGTAGCCGAGGGTGCCGGCCTTGTCGCCGCTCTTGGAGGCGGAGTTGGTGAAGCCGGCCGCGACCTTGTCCTGCCAGACGTCGCCGAACCAGCGCTTGCTGGTGGCCTCGGCGAAGACGTGGAAGGCGCCGGACGCGGTGCCCATGTAGGTGGGGGAGCCGAAGACGATCGCGTCGGCGGCGTCGAGCTGGGCCCACTGCTCGTCGGTGATGGTGTCGACGGCGATCGAGACGACCTCGGCACCACCGGCGGCGGCACCGCGGGCGACGGCCTCGGCGATGACGGTGGTGTGGCCGTAGCCGGAGTGGAAGGCGATGGCGACGGTGGGGCGGATGGCGGTCATGCGGGCACTCCTGTACGGGCGGCGGTGGCGCTGGGGACGGAGAAGGAAGGGGACGACGGGCCTCGGCCCGCTTGGTCTCCAATATAGACCAAGTCTCCAATGGTTACCAAGGGAGGATTGGAGACCGACGGAGCTACCCTGGATGTCATGACGACGGAGGAAACGGCCCGCGCCGACATCGGGTGGCACCAGGAGTCCCGGGAGTCTCAGGGGTCCCAGGAGCACACGCAGCAGGAGGAGCTGGAGCTCAACGTCTTCGCCCAGCTCTGCCCCAGTCGCGAGATGTTCGCCGAGCTGGCCGACAAGTGGTCGCTGCTGATCCTGATGAGCCTGGCCCTCTGCGGCCCGCAGCGGTTCTCCGAACTCCAGCGCGGGATCGGCGGGGTCAGCCGCAAGATGCTCACCCAGTCGCTGCGCACGCTGGAGCGCGACGGCCTGGTGCGCCGCACGGTCCACCCGGAGACGCCGCCGCGCGTGGTCTACGACCTGCTGCCGCTCGGCCGGGAGCTGGCCGAACTGGTCTCGCCGCTCGGCCGCTGGACGGAGCGCCGCGCCAAGCAGATGCTCGCGGCCCGCGAGGTGTTCGACGCGGCGCACGCCGAGGCCTGAGGGCGACGGAAGGGGGCGGAGGGAGGCGGAGGGGGCAGGTCGGAGCCGATTTCCCTTCCGGGCCGACGGCCGTGTAATGTCTTCCTTGTTCGACCGGCCCGGCGGAAACGTCCGGCAAGCCCCTATAGCTCAGTCGGTAGAGCGTCTCCATGGTAAGGAGAAGGTCTGCGGTTCGATTCCGCATGGGGGCTCCACTCGAAGACCCTCGCCTGAAGGCGGGGGTCTTTCGCGTTCCCGGCCCGGCCGGGCCGCCGACACGCGGTGGCCTAGCGAGTCGGGTACGGAATGCGCTGTGATGGTGCGTCATCGGCCGCCCGCCCGTGGGGAGCGGGCGCGAGCCGGACCCCGACCGGGAGGGCGTCATGGGCGTTCGACTCGTGGTGGTCGACGACCACCGGCTGCTGGCCGAGGCACTCGCGACCGCGCTCCAGCTGCGCGGTCACCGGGTGCTCGCGGTCGGCTCGCCGGCGGGCGTGGCCGCCGACCTGGTGGCCGGGCGCAGGCCCGAGGTGTGCCTGCTCGGCGTGGCCGCGCCGGCCGAGCCGGGCGCGTTCGACGGGCTGCGCCGGATCCGCCGGGAGCGGCCCGAGGTGGCCGTCATCGTGCTCGGCCCGGTGGGTGAACTGCGCGGTGTGGCCGGGGCGTTCGCGGCCGGGGCGGCGGGCTACGTGCCGAGCGACGAGCGGATCGAAGTGGTCGAGCGGGCGATCGGGCGGGCCCGGGCGGGCGAGGCGGCGGTGGCCGTGGACGTGCTGCGCGGCGCCTTCGACCAGCTGCTGCGGCCGGCCGCCGAGCCGGACGACGAAGCCGTCCGGCTGCTGCGCCTGCTGACCCGCCGTGAGGTGCAGGTGCTGGCCCGGATCGCGGACGGCGAGGACACCGCGGCGATCGCCGCCGGGATGCGGATCGCCGCGAGCACGGCCCGGACGCACGTCCAGCGGGTGCTGATGAAGCTGGGCGCGCGGACCCGGCTGGAGGCGGCGGCGGTGGCCGCGAGGACCGGCCTGCTGGAGCGGATGGCCTCCGACTGAAGGCGTGCGCCGGAGGGTGATGAAGGGCACCGGAGGGAGCTGCCGCAGGCGGTCGCGGGGGCCGCGGACCCTGGTCCGGAGCACCCCCGGAGGGCAGGGAGAATAGGCGCCAGTCGTTCGCACGTTTCCGATGGCCCCGCCGATCCGGCGGCCATCGCCCGCTGGAGGTCTCATCATGAGTAAGTACCTGGTCACGGGTGGCGCCGGCTACGTCGGCAGTGTGGTGGCCGCTCACCTGCTGGAGGCGGGGCACCAGGTGACCGTCCTGGACGACCTCTCGACGGGTTTCCGCGAGGGCGTTCCGGCCGGTGCCGAGTTCGTCGAGGGCCGGATCCAGGAGGCCGGCAAGGTGCTGGACGGCTCCTTCGACGGCGTGCTGCACTTCGCCGCCTCCTCGCAGGTCGGCGAGTCGGTCGTGGACCCGGAGAAGTACTGGCGCAACAACGTGGCCGGCTCGCTGGAGCTGATCAGCGCGATGCGCGAGGCCGGCGTGCGCAAGCTGGTGTTCTCCTCGACCGCCGCCACCTACGGCGAGCCGGAGGTCGTGCCGATCGCCGAGACCGCCCGCACCGCGCCGACCAACACCTACGGCGCCACCAAGCTCGCCGTCGACCACCTGATCACCAGCGAGGCCGTCGCCCACGGCCTGGCCGCGGTGTCGCTGCGCTACTTCAACGTGGCCGGCGCGTACGGCGCCTACGGCGAGCGGCACGACCCCGAGTCGCACCTGATCCCGTTGGTCTTCCAGGCCGCGCTGGGCCAGCGCCCGCACATCGCGGTGTACGGCGACGACTACCCGACCCCGGACGGCACCTGCATCCGCGACTACATCCACGTCGCCGACCTGGCCGACGCGCACCTGCTGGCGCTGGACGCCGCCAAGCCGGGCG
Source organism: Kitasatospora sp. NPDC059747 (assembly GCF_042732955.1). NCBI lineage: Bacteria > Bacillati > Actinomycetota > Actinomycetes > Kitasatosporales > Streptomycetaceae > Kitasatospora > Kitasatospora sp. NPDC059747. Next base: position 36,533 of record NZ_JBHWGV010000063.1, read on the forward strand.
AGCACCTGATCTGCAACCTGGGCAACGGCAGCGGCTTCTCGGTGCGCGAGGTGATCGAGTCGGTCAAGCGCGTCACCGGCCGCGAGATCCCGGTGCAGGTGTCCGGGCGCCGCGCCGGCGACCCGGCGGTGCTGGTGGCCTCCGCCGAGCGTGCCCACGACGCCCTCGGCTGGACGCCGCGCCGTCCGAACCTGGACGACATCGTCGCCGACGCCTGGAAGTTCACGCTGGAGAAGAACGGCCTGTAAGCGGGCCGAGCTCGAAGGAACCGCAGGCGCCGCCCCGGACCTCCCGGGGCGGCGCCTCGGCGTTCTCCTGGACGCCCCCGCGACACCGGTCGGAAAGTGGCGCGGACGGATCGAATCCAGTCACGTGCGCACCTCCTGACGAAACTTCACCAAACCGCCACGAGCGCGTCCCCAGGCCCGTACGCTGAATGCGGTACCGGTTGGGGGTGGCGCGCGTTCGGCCCCGCCGGCCACCGGTGGGCGGGCGGAACGGAGTGCCGCATCCGCGGGCGCCGGGGCCGGTCCCCGCCCCGGGCTCGGGCCGGTCTGAGCAGGGGGGTAGTGACGATGGGGCGGATCCGCGTCCTGGTGGTCGACGACCACCGGATCTTCGCCGAGGCCCTGGCCGCGGCGCTCGCCGCCGAGCCCGACGTCGAGGTGGGCGCGGCGGGCAGCGCGGCCGCCGCCGAGCGCGCCCTGGAGCGCGCCGCCGTCGAGGGGCGGGCCTTCGACGTCGTCCTGATCGACGCTGACCTGGGCTCCGAGGCGGCCGTGCCGCCGGGCCCGCGCAAGCCCGTCCGCGCGGGTCCCGAGCCGCTCGACCCGGCCCGCCGGCGCCCGCCCCCCGTGGTGGCGCCGCCGCGCCGCCCGGCCGTGCCGCCGACGGGTCCGGGTGGACGCTCGGCGGATCCGCTGCGGCCCGATCCCCAGCGCACCGAGCACGTCCGCGCCGAGCACGTGCGCACCGACCAGCTGCGGCCGGTCGCCCCGCCGCCGGACGGGATCACGCTGCTCGGCCGGGTCCGCCGCGGCCACCCGGGGCTGCGCGCGATCGTCCTGGCCACCGCCGACGACCCGCACCGCGCCGCCCGGGCCCTGCACGCGGGCGCCACCGGCTGGGTGGCGAAGGAGAGTTCGCTGGCGCGGCTGCTCGCCGTCGTGCGCGGGGTGCTGCGCGACGAGACGCACCTGCCGCCGGCGCTGCTCACCGGGGTGATCCGGGAGCTCACCACCGCCCGGCGCGACCGCACCGAGAGCGAGCGCCTGGTGGACACGCTCACCCCGCGCGAGAAGCAGATCCTGCGCTGCATGGTCGCGGGCCTGGGCCGGCAGGCGGTCGCCGAGCGGCTCTACCTGTCCCCGCACACCGTCCGCACGCACATGCAGAACGTGCTCGGGAAGCTCGGCGTGCACTCGACCCTGGCCGCCGTCGCGGTCGCCCGCCGGGCGGGGGTCAGTCCCGCGGAGCCCGCCGCGCCGCCGTCCGTCGCCTCCACCAGCTGAGACGAGCCGGACCCGGCCGGAGCCGGCGGCCGCGGCGGCGGGCCGGTCCGCCGGTCAGCCCGGGATGTTGTCGAAGGGGGCGACCAACAGCCGCAGCAGACCGGCGAGTTCGCCCTGCTGGCCGGCGGTGAGCTGGGCGAGGAGTTCGCGCTCGTGGGCGAGCAGTCCGGCGAGGGCCTGGTCGGCGCGGTCGCGGCCGTCGTCGGTCAGGCGGACCAGGACGCCGCGGCGGTCGTCGGGGTCGGGCAGGCGCTTGACCAGGTTCTTGCCGGTGAGCCGGTCGATCCGGTTGGTCATGGTGCCGGACGTGACGAGGGTCTGGGTGAGCAGCTGCCCGGGCGAGAGCTGGTAGGGGGAGCCGGCGCGCCGCAGGGCCGTCAGGACGTCGAACTCCCAGGGCTCCAGGCCGTGCTCGGCGAAGGCGGTGCGGCGCGCGCGGTCCAGGTGCCGGGCGAGCCGGCTGACCCGGCTGAGCACCTCAAGCGGCTCCACGTCGAGGTCGGGGCGCTCCCGGCGCCATGCTGCGACCAGCCTGTCGACCTCGTCCTCCATGACGATCAGTGTATCGGTGGATGTGTCGATGTGAAGTCTCTTGACATCGAGAAATGTGCCAGCGAGGCTAAAAGCAGATATCTTGATGTCGAGATACTTTCGAGGTGTGCCATGCCCGCTCCTGCCTGGGACCCGGCCCAGTACCTGCGCTTCGCCGACGAACGGACGCGCCCGCTGCGCGATCTGCTCGCCCGCGTCCCCGCCCTGCCGCACGAGCCCGCCGCGACGATCCTGGACATCGGCTGCGGGCCCGGCAACTCCACCGCCGTCGTGCGCGAGCGCTGGCCGCAGGCCAGGATCACCGGCGTCGACAACTCCGCCCCGATGTTGGAGACCGCCCGTACGCAGGGCGAGCCGAGCGCCGCGTACGTCCTCGCCGACGCCGCGGAGTACGACCCGGCCCCGGCCGGGCCCGACCTGATCGTCTCCAACGCGGCCCTGCAATGGATCAACGCGGAGGAGCGCCGGCCCCGACGGGGACCCTCCGCGCCGAAGGCGGGCGAGGAGGGACGGTTGGACGGCCACCTGGCGCTCCTGCCGCGCTGGGCGGAGGCGCTCAGGCCCGGCGGCGTCATCGCCTTCCAGGTGCCGGGCAACTTCGACGCGCCCAGCCACACGCTGCTCGCCGGGCTGCGCCGCAGTCCGCGCTGGGCCGACGTCCTCGGCGACGACGCCACCCGCGCCGGCGTCCACGAGCCCGGGCGGTACCTCGACGTGCTCGCCGGGGCCGGCTGCGCCGCCGACGTCTGGGAGACCACCTACAGCACGCTGCTGACCGGCCCGGATCCCGTTCTGGAATGGACGAAGGGCACCGCCCTGCGGCCCGTGCTCGCCCGGCTCGCCGACCCGGAGCGGCGGGCCGCCTTCCTCGCCGAGTACGGGGCGCTCCTGCGCGAGGCCTACCCGGCCGGGCCGCACGGCACGGTCTTCCCGTTCCGGCGGATCTTCGCGGTCGCGACGAGGCGGTAGGCGGGCGGGGCGCGGAACCCGGCCGGCGACCCGCCGGTCAGAGCTTGCGATCGCCGACCAGGTTCGGGTGCCGTTCCAGGCCCTCCAGCCCGTGCCAGGCCAGGTTCACCAGGTGCGCCGCGACCTGCGCCTTGTCCGGCTTGCGGACCTCCAGCCACCACTGCCCGGTCAGCGCGACCATCCCGACCAGCATCTGCGAGTACATCGGGGCCAGCCGCGGGTCGAACCCGCGGGACTTGAATTCCAGCCCGAGGATGTCCTCCACCTGCGTCGCGATGTCGCTGATCAGCGAGGCGAAGGTGCCCGTCGACTGGGCCACCGGCGAGTCCCGGACGAGGATCCGGAAGCCGTCCGTCGAGGTGTCGATGTAGTCCATCAGCGCGAACGCGGCCTGCTCCAGGAGCTCGCGCGAGTGCCCGCCGGTCAGCGCCCCGGTGACCATGTCCAGCAGGAGCTGCATCTCGCGGTCCACCACCACCGCGTACAGCCCCTCCTTGCCGCCGAAGTGCTCGTACACCACCGGCTTCGAGACCCCGGCCCGCTCGGCGATCTCCTCCACCGACGTGCCGTCGTAGCCGCGCTCCGCGAAGACCGTCCGGCCGATCTCCAGCAGCTGCTCGCGCCGCTGCTTGCCGGTCATCCGCACCCGCCCGCCGCGGCGGCGGGGCCCCGCCGCGGCCGCACCCCGGGGCGCGGCCCCGTCCGCCGGGGCAGTGGCACGCGGACGGGCCTGCGCCGCTCCGGGCGCCGCGTCCGTCCGCGTGCCGTCGTGACCGCCTGTGCTGTCTGCGCTGCTCCCGTTCACCCCTACATCATGCTGGAAGCGCGCCCTCATGCGGCGCGGCGGGCGGCGATCCGCTGTGCGTCCGGCCAGCGGACGTCCCGGACCCAGCCGGCCAGCTCGAACCAGCGGATCAGCCGGGCCGAGGAGTCGATCTGTCCGCGCAGGACGCCGTGCCGGGCGGAGGTCGGGTCGGCGTGGTGCAGGTTGTGCCAGGACTCGCCGCAGGAGAGCACGGCCAGCCACCAGACGTTGCCCGAGCGGTCCCGGGAGCGGAACGGGCGGCGGCCGACGGCGTGGCAGATCGAGTTGATCGACCAGGTCACGTGGTGCAGCAGGGCGACCCGGACCAGCGAGCCCCAGAAGAACGCGGACAGCGCGCCCTGCCAGGACAGCGTCACCAGCGCGCCGACCAGCGCGGGCAGCAGCAGGGAGATCGACGTCCAGAGCCAGAACAGCCGGGAGATCCGCCGCAGCGCGGGGTCGTTGACGAGGTCCGGCGCGTACTTGAGCTGCGGGGTCTGCTCCTCGTCGAACATCCAGCCCATGTGCGCCCACCACAGGCCCTTCAGCAGCGCGGGCAGGCTCTCCCCGTAGCGCCACGGCGAGTGCGGGTCGCCGTCCTTGTCGCTGAAGCGGTGGTGCTTGCGGTGGTCGGCCACCCAGCGCACCAGCGGGCCCTCGACGGCGAGGCTGCCGACGACGGCGAGGGCGAGGCGCATCCGGCGGCCGGCCTTGAAGGCGCCGTGGGTGAAGTAGCGGTGGTAGCCGACGGTGATGCCGTGGCAGGTGAGGAAGTACATGGCGACGGTGACCGCCACGTCCGTCCAGCCCAGGCCGCGGCCCCAGGCGATCGGGACGGCCGCCAGCAGGGCCGTGAACGGCACGACGATGAAGAGGACGAGCGCGAGGCGCTCGGCGAAGCCCTGGCGCTCCCCGCCACGGGTGGCGGACAGCATCGCGGGGGACGGTTCGGAGGAGTCGCTGGGCGGCGCGGTGGAACCGGCGCGCGCCTCACCGGCCTGGATGGTCATGTTCTTGTCCCTCGACGGGGGCCCTCTGCGGGCGGGGGTGGGAAGGCTACGGTGCCGTAACCTACGGCATCGTAGGTTGCGTTCCGTGGCGAAGGGAACACACCGCCGCACGGCGCTTGAGTGAATTCACCCGACTGGATGGATGAACCGCCGTCCCGGTGGTGGAGCGTCACGCGCGCCGGAGACGGACCGCGCGGCGGCGGGCGCGGGTCGGCCATGGAGGTAGATGTGGAGCCGCATACCCCGTAGTCTTGCCCCAGCGCGCCTCCGGCGACCTTCGGGCCGGCGTGCCGGTCCCGGATCGTCTAAGGGCAGGACAGCTGGTTTTGGTCCAGCTTATGGGGGTTCGAATCCTCCTCCGGGAGCACTCTGAGCGGCCCCGGCCCGGTATTGCGGCGGGCCAGGGGGTGGCTTTTCGGCCACTTTCCTCGCACTATCCTCGAACTGCCAGGGCTTATGTGCGGATCCTCGCCCCTGGCCGCTCTGCCCTCTCTGTGAACCGACCGAGGAGCCTCCCCGCATGGGTGCCAATTCGCTTGCCGCCGTTGTCGTTCTTGCCGCCGGTGGCGGGACACGGATGAAGTCGAACAAGCTGCCCAAGGTGCTGCACGAGGTGTGTGGACGGACGCTGGTCGGTCACGCCGTCTCGGCGGCGCAGGAGTTGACGCCGGGGCAGCTGGTCGTCGTCGTCGGCCACCAGCGGGAGCAGGTCGAGGAGCACCTCGCGGCGCACTACCCGGCCGCCCGCCCGGTCGTCCAGCACGAGCAGAACGGCACCGGGCACGCGGTGCGCACGGCGCTGGAGGCGCTCGCCGCCGACGGCGTGGTGCTGGACGGCACCGTGATCATCACCGCCGGCGACTCGCCGCTGCTGACCGGGGCGACGCTGCGGCGCCTGGCCAGGGCGCACGCCGAGCAGGAGAACGGCGTCACCGTGCTGACCGCCGTGGTGCCCGAGCCGTTCGGCTACGGCCGGATCCTGCGCGACGAGGACCGCTCGGTGGCCGCGATCGTCGAGGAGAAGGACGCCACCGACACCCAGCGCCTGATCACCGAGATCAACTCCGGGGTCTTCGCCTTCGACGCCAAGCTGCTGACCGCCGCGCTGGCCGAGCTGACCACGGACAACTCGCAGGGCGAGGAGTACCTGACCGACACCCTGCAGATCCTGCGCGAGGCCGGGCACCGGGTCGGCGCCGTCGTGGCCGAGGACCCGCGGGACATCCTCGGCATCAACGACCGCGTGCAGCTCGCCCAGGCCCGCCGCCTGCTCAACGACCGCCTGCTGGAGCGCGCGATGCGCGAGGGCGTCACCGTGGTCGACCCGGCGACGACCTGGATCGACGTCCAGGTGACGTACGAGGCGGACGCCGTCGTGCTGCCGAACACCCAGCTGCAGGGCGCCACCCACCTCGGCGAGGGCTGCGAGGTCGGCCCGAACTCGACCCTGCGGGACACCCGGGTCGGCGCCGGCGCCGTTGTGAGCAACACCACGGCCGACCGCGCCGAGGTGGGCGAGCTGGCCAGCGCCGGCCCGTACGCCTACCTGCGGCCGGGCGCCAAGCTGCTGCGCAAGGCGAAGGTCGGCACCTACGTCGAGGTCAAGAACTCCGAGCTCGGCGAGGGCGCCAAGGTGCCCCACCTGTCGTACATCGGCGACGCCACCATCGGCGAGGGCACCAACGTCGGCGCGGCCTCGGTCACGGTGAACTACGACGGCGTCAACAAGCACCGCACGGTCATCGGCGCGCACTGCCGGACCGGCTCGGACAACATGTTCATCGCACCGGTCACGATCGGTGACGGCGCCTACACCGCGGCCGGCTCGGTCATCACCTCCGACGTTCCGCCGGGCGCGCTCGGCGTGAGCCGGGCGCAGCAGCGCAACATCGAGGGCTGGGTGGAGCGCAAGCGCCCCGGGACCGCATCGGCGCAGGCCGCGAAGGTTGCGACGGACGGGGCGGCGGAAGCCTGACGGGACGCGCGGGCGTCCGAGGGGCGGTCCCGGGGCGGACGGTTTCTGCGCGGGCGCGTAACCTTGGGGACATACGTGCGCCACTGGGCTTACCGCCCGTGTCCAGGCGTACCGACATTCCCCGAACCCATCTTGCGTGCGGGCTGCGCCTGCTCGCGTTGGATGGTCGGGGTTCAGCGTCCGCAAACGCGAGGAGACGGTGCAGTGAGCGGGATCACGACGTCGGGTGAGAAGAAGCTGAAGCTCTTCTCCGGCCGTGCCCACCCGGAGCTGGCGAAGGAGGTGGCCGCGGCGCTGGGGACCGAGCTGGTTCCGACCAAGGCCCTGGACTTCGCCAACGGCGAGATCTACGTCCGCTTCCTGGACTCCGCGCGCGGTGCGGACTGCTTCGTGATGCAGAGCCACACGGCTCCCATCAACCAGTGGATCATGGAGCAGCTGATCATGATCGACGCTCTGAAGCGGGCCTCCGCCAAGAGCATCACCGCGATCCTGCCGTTCTACGGCTACGCCCGCCAGGACAAGAAGCACCTCGGCCGCGAGCCCATCTCGGCCCGCCTGGTTGCCGACCTGCTGCGCCAGGCCGGCGCCGACCGCCTGATGGCCGTGGACCTGCACACCGCGCAGATCCAGGGCTTCTTCGACGGCCCGGTCGACCACCTGTTCGCGCTGCCGCTGCTGGCCGACTACGTGGGCGAGCGGGTCGACCGCGACAAGCTGACGATCGTCTCGCCGGACGCCGGCCGGGTGAAGGTGGCCGACCAGTGGTGCGACCGCCTGGACGCGCCGCTGGCGATCATCCACAAGCGCCGCGACATGACCCAGGCCAACACGATCCTGTCGGCCGAGGTCGTCGGTGACGTCAAGGGCCGGGTCTGCGTCCTGGTCGACGACATGATCGACACCGCCGGCACGATCTGCGCCGCCGCCGACGCGCTGTTCGACAACGGCGCCGCGGACGTCCTGGTCGCCGCCACCCACGGCGTGCTCTCGGGCCCGGCCGCGGACCGCCTGAAGAACTCCCGGGTCAGCGAGTTCGTGTTCACCAACACGCTGCCGACCCCCGCCCAGCTCCAGCTGGACAAGATCACCACGCTGTCCATCGCCCCGTCGATCGCCGCCGCGATCCGCGAGGTGTTCGAGGAGGGTTCGGTCACGAGCCTCTTCGAGGGCGTGCACTGACGAAGGCCCGCGCAGGCGGCCCCGGTCCGGAACGGGCCGGGGCCGCCGTCGATTTCGCGGGAGGGCACAGGTGCGGTTAGACTCGTGAAACTGCTCGGCGAGGGATGCCGTGTGCCCGCTCGACGGGTGCCCGCTCCGTGATCGACGCGCTGCCGGTGCCGGTTCCCCGGACCCTGGCAGAGGTCGTTGCCGCCGAGTGACCCCCAACGTACTGAGGGTGTGGTCCCGGCGGTTTTTCGCGTTGCCTGCACCCCCGCGCCGTTCTTCACGAGGAGTGCAGTCGTGTCCGAGATCCGCCTTGCCGCTGAGACCCGTTCCGAGTTCGGCAAGGGTGCCGCCCGCCGCGCCCGCCGCGCCGGCTTCGTCCCCGGTGTCGTCTACGGCCACGGCCACGCCCCGGTTCACCTGAACCTGCCCGGCCACGACCTGATGATGGCCCTCAAGACCCCGAACGCCCTGCTGGTCGTCCCGATCGAGGGCAAGGACGAGTACGTCCTGCCGAAGGCCGTCCAGCGCGAGGCCATCAAGCGCACCATCGAGCACGTCGACCTGCTGCTCGTGAAGCGCGGCGAGAAGGTCACCGTCGAGATCCCGGTCCTCACCGAGGGCGAGCTGGCCCCGGGCGGCAACCTGCTGGAGCACGTCCTCAACGCGCTGCCGATCGAGGCCGAGGCCACCCACCTGCCCGAGTCCGTCACCGTCTCGGTCGAGGGCCTGGAGGCCGGTGCCTCCATCCACGCCAAGGACATCGTCCTGCCGGCCGGCGTCACCCTGGCCGTCGACGCCGACGCCGTCGTGCTGCAGGTCATCGGCGCCCAGGCCGCCCCGGCCGAGGACGAGGCCGCCGAGGCCGAGGGCGCCGAGGCCTGAGCCTCGCGCTGACGACTGCTTGAGACCGCTGCCCCGGTCGCTCCCTCTGGAGCGGCCGGGGCAGCGGTGTGTCCGGGAAGATGGCGTGGAGCGCGAGGGCGAGGAGTAGGGACATGGCGGAAGAAGCGTACGAAGGGCCGTGGCTGGTCGTGGGGCTGGGGAACCCGGGCGAGCAGTACGCCCGGAACCGGCACAACATCGGCTTCATGGTGGTCGACCTGCTGGCGCAGCGGATGGGCGCCAAGTTCAAGGCGCACAAGAGCCGGGCGCAGGTCGCCGAGGGGCGGCTGGTCGGCAAGCGGGTCGTGCTCGCCAAGCCGATGTCGTTCATGAACCTGTCCGGCGGTCCGGTGACGGCGCTGCGCGACTTCTACAAGGTCCCGGCGGCCGGGATCGTGGCGGTCCACGACGAGCTGGACATCGACTACGCGGCGCTGCGGCTCAAGCTCGGCGGCGGCGACAACGGGCACAACGGCCTGAAGTCGATCACCAAGTCGCTCGGGCCCGACTACCACCGGATCCGCTGCGGCATCGGCCGCCCGCCGGGCCGGATGGAGGTCGCGGACTTCGTCCTCAAGGACTTCTCCGGTGCCGAGCGCAAGGAGCTGGAGTGGTTCGTCGACCGCTCGGCGGACGCGGTGGAGGCTCTGCTGTCGGAGGGCCTGGAGCGGGCGCAGGGGACGTACAACTCCTGACGGCGTGACCGGGGGTCGAGGCGGCGCGCCGGGTCGGCAACAGTCGTACAACGCTTGACGTTCCACACCTGAATAGGTGTGAGAACCCCGTGCGCGATCGGATAGCGTCGGTCCCGGTACGCGAACGGGTCCTGGGGAGTTGCTCGATGCGGAGATTGCGTCCGGTCCGCCGACTGCGGCGGATCCGGGTGATGCGGTTGCGGCGGTTCGGCCGGCGGATCGGCACGGCCGGTGCGCTGGGGGCGGCGGGGATGCTGCTGTCCAGCGGCGTGGCACACGCCGATCCGGTGGCGGAGCCCGACCAGGCGGCGTCGCCGGAGCCGGCGGCCGCGCAGTTCGCGCCGGTGCTCGGCGATTCGGTCGGGCCGGACGCCGGGCTGCTGGCGGTCGGCGGCGGGCTGGTGGTCGTGGCCGGCGGTGCCGCGCTGTGGCTCAAGCGCCACCGCGCCGGCGGATCGCCCGAGTAGGGGGAAGAACGGCTCACGGGCCGGGGTCCACGCACGTGGACCCCGGCCCTTTCGCGTGCCCGGAATCCCGGGCGCCGACTTGTCATCCGTTTCCGGCGGGCGGGGCGTCCTGTGGGTATGAAGCGCGAATCGATGAGCCCGGGGGGCGTCGACGGGGACCCGTTCGACGAGTTCGTCGCGGCGCGGTACCAGGCGCTGCTGCGCGGTGCCTTCCTGATCACCGGCGACGTCCACGACGCCCGGGACCTGCTGCACGACGCGTTGGCGCGGGTGTACGCCAAGCGGTCGGCCATCCGGGAGCCGGCGGCGACGGAGGGGTACGTGCGCCGGACGATGATCCGCACGCACGTCTCGCGGTGGCGCCGGACCAGGCGCGAGGTGCTGACCTCCGCGCTGCCGGACGGGCCGGCGGCCCAGGAGGCCGAGCGGGACGAGGAGTTGGCGGCGGCCCTGGGGGCGCTGCCGCGGCGCCAGCGCGCGGCGGTGGTGCTGCGGTACTACCTCGACCTGCCGGTGGCGCAGGTGGCGGAGGAGCTGGGCTGCACGGTGGCGACGGCCAAGACCCACCTGGCGCGGGCGGTCAGGACGCTTCGGCAGGAACTGGAACCGGCTAAGGAGTTGGTGGGACGTGAGCGCTGAGGACGGGTTTGAGGAGGAGCTGGCCCGCCGGCTCGGGCTGCGGGCGTCGGCGGTCGGCGGCAGCCCGCCGCTGGCCGCGCTCAAGGCGGCCGGGCGGCGGCGGGCACGGCAGCAGGGCGCGGTGCGGGGCGTGACGGCGGTCGCGGTGCTGGCCGTCGGCGCGGGGGCGCTGACGCAGCTGGGCGGCGGGGGGACGGCCTCGGACGAGCGCGTGGGCGGAGGGCCGGCCGGGGCGCCGACGGGAGGGGCGGCGTCGCCGTCGGCCGGGCGGAACTCCGGCAAGGGGCGGATGGTCTTCGGGTGCGACGCGGGGCCGTCCTCGCTGCGGACGCCGGGCCAGCACTGGCACCCGACCGACCTGCCGACGGGCCCGCCGAGGATCACACCGACGTCGACGACGCCGCCGGTCTCGCCGTCGCTCACCCCGCCCCCGTTCACCCCGCCCCCGTTCACCCCGCCGTCGTTCACACCGCGGTCGGGCCTGCCGTCGACGGGCTCGCCGTCGACGCTGTCGTCGGCCCAGCTGCTGCAGTTCGACCTCGCGCGCGCGAGCGAGGCCGTCGACAAGGTGGGGACGGAGAGCTACGCGGACCACTACTTCGGCGTCTGCCGCGACCCCGGCCTGAACACCCTCTACGTGATGCGCGTCCCGGGCGACGGCGCCCTGGACGACGCCGTGACGCGAGCACTGGCCGACTGGCCCACCGTCAAGCTGCAGTTCACCGCCGCGGTCGGCTCGTACGCCGAACTGCGGGAGCTCCAGGACCGGATCGACGGGGACCGCGCCTACTGGAAGGACAAGGGCGTGCAGCTGGAGTTCGTGCAGGTCGCCAACGACGGCTCCGGAGTGGTGGTCGACACTCCGCAGTGGGAGTCCGCCGGGGCGCAGATCAAGGCGAAGTACGGCTCCAAGGTGGCCGAGGTCCGCTAGAGGAGCGCAGACGAAGGGGCCGGTGTCCGACGGGGGTGGACACCGGCCCCTTCAACGCGTCTGCCGTCAGCCGGTGTTGCGCAGGCCGGCGGCGATGCCGTTGACGGTCAGCAGGAGCGCGCGGGCGCGCAGCGGGTCCTCCTGGCGTCCGGCCGTGACCTCCTCGCGCTGGCGGCGCAGCAGGGCGACCTGGAGGTAGGAGATCGGGTCGAGGTAGGCGTCGCGGACGGTGAAGGTCTGCTTCAGCACCGGGTTGTGCTCCAGCAGTTCGCCCTCGCCGGTGAGCCGCAGCACCTCGCGCAGGGTGAGCTCGTGCTCGGCGACGATCTGGTCGAAGACGTGCTGGAGGTCGGCCGGCACCAGCTGCTCGACGTAGTGGCGGGCGATCCGCAGGTCGGTCTTGGCCAGCGTCATGGCGACGTTGGACAGGAAGTTGCGGAAGAAGTGCCACTGCCCGTGCATCTCGTCCAGCACGTCGCCGAGGCCGGCCTCGCGGGCGGCGGCGAGGCCGGAGCCGACGCCGTACCAGCCGGGGACGATCTGGCGGGACTGGGTCCAGCCGAACACCCACGGGATGGCGCGCAGTCCGTCCAGGCCGGCGCCGGAGTCGGGGCGGCGGGACGGGCGGGAGCCCAGGTGCAGGGAGGCGAGCTGGTCGACCGGGGTCGAGGCGAAGAAGTACTTCGGCAGGTCCTCCTGCTCGACCAGGGCGCGGTAGGCGGTGTGGGCGGCCTCGGACACCCGGTCCATCGCGGCGTCCCAGCGGGCCAGCTCCTCGGGGGCCTGGCGCGGGGCGGTGTGCAGCGCGGAGGCGGAGAGCGTCGCGGAGATCGTCAGTTCGAGGTTCTCCCGGGCGAGGGAGGGCAGCAGGTACTTGTCGGAGATGACCTCGCCCTGCTCGGTGACCTTGATCTCGCCCTCCAGGGTGCCCCACGGCTGGGCCAGGATGGCCTCGTGCGAGGGGCCGCCGCCGCGGCCGACGGTGCCGCCGCGGCCGTGGAACAGGCGCAGCCGGATGCCGTAGCGGTGGGCGACGTCGCGCAGCCGGCGCTGGGCGCGGTGGATCTCCCACTGGGAGGTGGTGATGCCGCCGAACTTGGAGGAGTCGGAGTAGCCGAGCATGACCTCCTGGACGTCGCCGCGCAGCGAGACGAGCAGCCGGTAGGAGGGGTCGGAGAGCATCTCGTCGAGGATGCGGTCGGCCTGCTGGAGCTCGTCGGTGGTCTCCAGGAGCGGCACGATGCCGATCTTGGCGATGCCGGCGTGCAGGTCGATCAGGCCCGCCTCGCGGGCCAGGACGGTGGCGGCGAAGACGTCGTCGGCGCCCTGGCACATGGAGATGATGTAGCTCTCGACGATCTCGTCGCCGAAGCGCTCGAAGCCCTGGCGGATGGTGTTGAAGACGCCGAGGGTCTTGGTGCCGGCCTCGTCCAGCGGGGCCGGGGTGGGGGCGAGCGGGCGGCGCGAGCGGAGCTCCTTGGCGAGCAGCCGCTGGCGGTACTCGCGGGGCATGTCGGCGTAGCGCCAGGCCTCCTCGCCGAGGCGGTCGAAGAGCTGGCCGAGCGCGTGGTGGTGGGCCTCGGCGTGCTCGCGGACGTCCATGGTGGCGAGCTGGAGGCCGAAGGCCTCGATGGTGCGGATCGCGCGGGCGAGGCGGCCGTCGGCGATGAGCTCGCCGCGGTGGGCGCGCAGCGATTCCTGGATCAGGCGCAGGTCGGCGACGAGTTCGCGGGTGCCGAGGTAGTCGCGGCCCTCGACGTGCGGGGTGCCGCCGGCCAGGCGCTCGCGGGTGTTCTCCAGCTTGAGCCGGATGCAGGTGGCCTTGAGGCGGTAGGGCTCCTCGGCGTTCATCCGCTTGTAGCGCGGGCTGAGTTCGGGGAGCAGGTGCAGGTCGGTGTTGAGCGAGGCGAGGAGCTCGGCCGAGGCGCCGGCCAGGCGCTCGGAGGTGGAGAGCGTGTTGCGCAGGTCGTCGATCGCGGCGAGCGCGTCCTTGATGCCGTACTCGTGCTGGAGGTTGAGGACGTCCCAGGTGACCTGCGGGGTGACGTTGGGGTTTCCGTCGCGGTCGCCGCCGATCCAGGTGCCGAAGGTGAGCGGGCGGACGCCGTCGGGCAGGCTGAGGCCGACCCGGGCGAGCTCCTCCTGCAGCTCCTCCAGGACCTCGGGGACGGCCTCGCGGTAGAGCTCGTCCAGGTAGTAGACGGCGTTGCGGGCCTCGTCGGTGGGCTCGGGGCGGGCGATGCGCAGCTCGTCGGTCTGCCAGAGCAGGTCGATGACCTCGGCCAGGCGGCGGTCGGCGGAGCGCTGCAGGGAGGTGCGGCGCGTGGCGGCCCGGTCGGGGGTGGTGGCCGGGTCGGCGGCGGCGAGGCCGGAGCTGAGCTGCTCGCGGTGGATGCGTTCGAGGAGTTCGCCGATCCGGCGGAGCTTGTTGAGGACGCTGCGCCGGGCGGCCTCGGTGGGGTGCGCGGTGAAGACCGGCCGGACCGCGAGGTGGGCCAGGGTGTCCTGGAGGTGCTTGGGGTCGGCGTCGGCGAGCTGGTCGGCGGTCTGCGCGAGCAGCGAGCCCTCCCGGGCGCGGCGGGTGGCGAACTCCCGGCCGCGGTGCACCTGCTCGGTGACGTTGGCGAGGTGGAAGTAGGTGGAGAAGGCGCGGACGAGCTTCGCCGCGGTATCCAGGTCGATGCCGGAGAGGAGTTCGGCGGTGGCCTCGCCGTCCGTGCGGCTGAGCAGGCGGACCTGTTCGACCAGGCCCAGCAGCTGGGGGCCCTCCTGACGGACCAGCGTTTCGCCGAGCAGGTCGCCGAGGCGGCGGATGTCCGCGCGCAGGGCCGCGTTGTCTGCGTCTGGGCCGGCGGCGGCGACGGAGGTGGGGCTGTCCGCCGGGTTGGGGACCGGAGCGGTCACGGCTGGGCTCCCTGTGGTGGTGGGGTTCGGCAACGGCTCATCGTCACAGGTCCGCCCGCGTGTGGCAGGTGTGACGCGTGCGGACCGCGCTGTCCGACGCGACCAGCATAGGTGTCGGGGAGGTCGGTGTCCGCGAGGTGGCCGGATGGCGGACAGGATCACCGCGGCCGCCATGTGGTCTGGACCACTTGAAGGTCTGGGGAAGTTACCGGTGCCATCCCGGTGGGGAGGGAACGGGGTTGCGCCTTAGGCTGTCAGGCATGAGCAAGTCGCCTGGGGAGCGCGCGCCGGTCCGGTCGTTCTGGTGGTGGGAACGACCGCGCAGCGCATTCCTCGACATCGGGCTGGCGCTGCTGGCCGCGGTGGAGTGCTCGCTCAGCACCATCGCCTTCCTCTCCGCGCGCGCGCACCTGAGCGCCGCCGGCGCGGCCGGCATCGCCGTGCTCGGCGCGCTGGCGGGCGGCTCGCTGGTGCTGCGCCGGCGCTGGCCGGCCGTGCCGGTGCTGGTGACGCTGGTGGCGATGCCCGGGATGCTCGGCGTCGTGCTGCTCGTGGTGGCCCTGTACACGCTGGCCGAGACGTGGGAGTGGCCCTCGCGGCGCCGCCGGGTGGTCGCGCTGTCGGCGCTGGCCTTCGCCGAGGCCGTCACCGTCATGCTGGTGTCGATGCTCCTGCCCGGTGGCGACGGCCCCCCGGACCCGACGCCGCTCTGGGTCCAGGTGCTGGTGGCCGTCCTGGTGGCGGTCGGCCTGACCGTCCCGCCGGTGGTGACCGGCCTCTACGTGGGCGCGCGGCGGCGGCTCATCGAGTCGCTCAAGGACCGTGCGCACGGTCTGGAGACCGAGCTCGACCTGCTGGCCGAACAGGCCCAGGAACGCGCCCGGCGGGCCCGGCTGGAGGAGCGCACGCGGATCGCCCGCGAGATGCACGACGTGGTCGCGCACCGGGTCTCGCTGATGGTGGTGCACGCGGGGGCCCTGGAGCGGATCGCCGCGAAGGACCCGCAGAAGGCCGCGCAGAGCGCCAAGCTGATGGGCGAGGTCGGCCGGCAGGCGCTCAACGAGCTGCGCGAGATCCTCGGCGTGCTGCGGATGGACGACGAGCGCCCGGCCGAACCGGACTCGCTGGCCGCGCTGCCGCGGCTGGTCGACCAGTCCCGGGCGGCCGGGATGGCGGTCACCCTGACGGTCAGCGGAAGCCGGCAGCAGTTCACCGGCGAGGCCGAGCAGACCGCGTACCGCGTGGTCCAGGAGGGCCTGACCAACGCGCACAAGCACGCCGGCGGCGCCGACGTGTCCGTCCTGCTCGCGTACGCGCCGAACGGGGTCCGGGTCAGCGTCGTCAACGCCTGCCCGGGCGGCGAGCACGGCGCGGCGAAGCTGCCGAGCGGGGGCAACGGGCTGGTCGGGATGCGCGAGCGGGTGATCGCGCTCGGCGGCACCTTCTCGGCCGGGCCGGAGGCGGACGGCGGGTTCCGGGTCGAGGCGGTGCTGCCCTCCCGGCTGGCCGTCCGCGCCGAACCGCTGCGGTAGCGGCGCCCGTCCGCGGTGGCGGTGCCCGTCCGCGCTGGGGGTGCTCGTTCCTAGTACTCCAGCAGGACTTCTCCATTCCCGCTGGTCAACGGCCTGGGAGTGGGGAGTGTAGCGGGGTGGGAGCGGGTGCGGGGCGGTCTTCGC